>JADMJS010000683.1 GCA_018780435.1 Myxococcales bacterium | reverse complement strand
CAACGCGGCGTCGGCACTATCCTCTCGCCCCCGCGGGCCCCGCCCGCCCCCAGCGCCGCGCGAGGACCGTCATGCTCGAAACCGTCAGCAAGGGATTCAAGAACGCACGCAACCGTCTACGCGGCTTCCAGGAGCTGTCGGAAGACAACATCGACGATGCGGTCAAAGAGATCCGAATCTCGCTCCTTGAGGCCGACGTCGAGTTCAACGTCGTCAAGGCCTTCATCGCCAAGGTGAAAGAGAAGGCGGTCGGCGAGATCGTCCAGGTCAAGGCCAAGGGCAAGACGGGCCCTCAGCGGGTCTCGCCAGGCGACCACTTCATCAAGATCTGCCTCGAAGAGCTGACCGACCTGATGGGGCCGGTCGACACGTCGATCCAGTACTCGAAGACCGGCATCACGAAGATCATGATGGTCGGTCTGCAGGGCTCGGGTAAGACGACCACCGTCGGTAAGCTCGCGCGACTCATCGAGAAAGACGGCAAGCGCCCGATGCTCGTCGCCGCCGACGTCTATCGCCCGGCCGCTATTCAGCAGCTCAAGGTGCTCGGCGAGAAGCTGAAGATTCCGGTCTACGACGAGGGCGCCGGCAACCCGGTCGACATCTGCAAGAACGCGCTCGCACGGGCGAAAGCCATCGGCCGCAACGTCGTCATCTTCGACACCGCCGGCCGCCTCGCGATCGACGAGCCGCTCATGATCGAGCTCGACAACATCGTCAAGTCGACCGAGCCCGAGAACATCTTCCTCGTCTGCGACGCCATGATCGGCCAAGACGCCGTCCAGACGGCGCGCACCTTCAACGAGCGCCTGAACCTCGACGGCGTCATCCTCACCAAGCTCGACGGCGACGCCCGCGGCGGCGCGGCGCTCTCGGTCAAGGCCGTCACCGGAAAGCCGATCAAGTTCGTCGGTATGGGCGAAGGCATGGATCGCCTCGAGCCCTTCCGCCCGGACGGGCTGGCGACCCGCATCTTGGGCCTCGGCGACGTCGTCGGCCTCATGAAGGAGTTCGAGAAGGTCGTCGACGAGGAGAAAGCCGACCAGGACGCCAAGAAGATCCTGTCGGGCCAGTTCGACTTCGCCCAGTTCCTCGAGCAGATTCGGACCATCCAGAAGCTCGGGCCGATCAAGGAGGTCTTCGAGAAGCTGCCGCTCGGCGAGGGCATGCCACAAGGCTTCGACGTCAGTGACAAGCAGCTGAAGAAGGTCGAAGCCATCATCTCCTCGATGACGGCCAAAGAGCGCGCCAACCCGGAGCTCATCGCCAAGATTCAGGGTCAGCAGATCACGATCGACAGCAAACGCGCCCTGCGTATCGCCAAGGGCTCGGGTAACCAGCCGAACGACGTCAAGGACCTCCTCCAGCGCTTCTTCTTCATGCGCAACCTGATGGGCGCCGTGGGTCAGAACCCCGGTCTCCTCGGCAAGATCCCGATGTTCAAGCAGCTCGCCCAGCTCAAGAACATCCAGAACCTCGACATGAACCGCCTCGTGGGCGGCGACATGGCGGGCGCGATGGAGCCGCCGGGCATGGGCGGCATGGGGGGCCTCGGCGGCATGGGCGGCATGTCCGGTCTCCCGGGGATGCCCGGAATGCCCGGTATGCCGGGAATGCCCGGCCCCGCCGGCATGATGGGCGGCATGCGACCCGGCGTCGGTGTACGCAAGCCGCCGACCTCGGCCGAGAAGGACAAGGCCAAGGCCAAGAAGAAGCTCGAGAAAGACTCGCGCAAGAAAGCGCGGAAGAAGAAGTAGCCCGTGTCCAGCGACCAGAGCGACGCGACGACGGAACAGGGATCCCGAGTCCTCTCGGAGCTGGTCTCACTCCTCACGCTCGAACGCATCGAGAAGAACCTCTTCCGGGGCGCGAGTCAGGACCTCGGCTGGGGCACGGTCTTCGGCGGACAGGTCCTCGGGCAAGCCCTCTCTGCGGCGGTCGAGACCGTCCCGGCTGACCGCGTCGTCCACTCGCTCCACGCCTACTTCCTTCGCCCGGGGGACGTCAAAGCCCCCATCGTCTACGACGTCGACCGCATTCGGGACGGCGCGTCGTTCACGACCCGCCGCGTCGTCGCCATCCAGAACGGTGAAGCCATCTTCAACCTCGCGGCGTCCTTTCAGTTTGTAGAGCCAGGGCTCGAACACGCCGACGTCATGCCGGACGTCCCGCCCCCGGACGCCGTCATGAGCGAGACCGAGCGGCTTGAGCGGGCCTCCTCGAACGCTCCGGCTGGGAGCGCCGACCACAACCGGATCGCCGCGTTCCTCCGTGGTTACGCGAAGATGCCGCGCCCCTTCGAGCACCGGCCCATCGATCCACCGGCCGCCTCTGCCGGGCCGACGGACCTGCTGCGCCCGGTCCCCCGTCCGCCCGAACGCGCCGTGTGGTTCAAAGCGGTCGGCGCCCTCCCGGACTCCCCCACGCTCCACGCCTGCCTCCTCGCCTACGCCTCGGACTTCATGTTCCTCGGCACGGCGCTCCTCCCCCACGGCGTCTCTTGGCTCACGCCGGGCATGCAGGTCGCGAGCCTCGACCACGTCATGTGGTTTCACGGCGCCTTCCGCGTCGACGATTGGCTCCTCTACGTGATGGACAGCCCCTCGGCGAGCGGCGCACGCGGCCTCGTCCGTGGTCGCATCTTCACGCGAGACGGCCGCCTCATCGCCACCACCTCGCAAGAAGGCCTCATCCGCAAGCGCGCCTGAGTGTTTCCGTCTCTCTGCACGGACTCGAGGCGGCACCGCCTCCTCCCGAGCGACCGCTCCCTGGGCGGCCGGCTTCAGCTGGAGTCGGCCCCGGACTGTTCCGTCGCGCCTGAGTGACCGCGAGTCCACACACCGACACGTAGTTCCTTACGAGTCTACCCGTGAGAATCGCGTTCTCCGCGCGGGTCGCTTCGGGCGAGCGCCAAGTTCGCATTTGATATTGCATCTCATTAGCCGCCTCGATATGGTGCGCCGTCTTCTGTCACGGAGCCCTCGATGTCGACCCGCTTTGCCCTCTTCTTTGTCGCGTCTCTCTCCCTCGGTTGCGGCAGCTCCAGTGATGACGCGGCCACGACTGCGCTCCCCGAGAACGCGGCCGACGCGCAGTCCGACTACGCCGAGCTCGTGGCCGCCGTGTACGAGGACTCGGTTGTGGACGCCGTGGCGCTGAAGACGGCCATCGACGCGTTCCTGGCCGGCCCGACGGACACGACGCTCGAAGCGGCTCGTGACGCATGGCTCACCGCGCGCGAGTCCTACCTGCAGTCGGAGGTCTTCCGCTTCTACGATGGACCCATCGACATGCCGAACGGCGGCCCGGAAGGCCAGGTCAACGCCTGGCCGCTCGATGAGAGCTACATCGATTACGTCGAAGGGAACGAGACCTCCGGCCTCATCTCGGACAGCAGCGTCGCGATCACGACGGAGGCCCTCGTCGAGGCCAACGAAGCCGGCGGCGAGACCAACATCGCGACCGGTTTTCACGCGATCGAGTTTCTGCTTTGGGGCCAGGATCAATCGGAGACGGGGCCCGGCGCGCGCCCGGCCAGCGACTTTCAAGACGGCGGCCGCGAGAGCGCCGATCGGCGCCGCCTTTACCTTCAGACGGTCACGGACCTCCTCGTCACGGACCTAACGGCCGTCCGCGACGCGTGGGTGGCTGGAAAGGTCAACTACCGCCAGGACTTCATCGCCGTAGAGCCGGGCGAGGCCCTGCGCCGCATCTTGACCGGCATGACCAAGCTCACCGGCTTCGAGACCGGCGGCGAGCGCCTCCAAACGGCCTACGACTCGCGCGATCAGGAGGACGAACACTCCTGCTTCAGCGACAACACCCACCGCGACATGGTCCAAGACATCGTCGGGATCCGAAACGTCTGGAAGGGCGACTACACCCGCACCAGCGACGCCAAAGTCGACGGTGTGGGCATCGAAGACGTCGTCCGCGCGACCCAGCCCACTCTCGCCGACACCATCTCGGCGCAGGTCGAGACGTGCTTGTCTCTCGCCAACGCGCTGCAGCCGCCCTTCGACCAGGAGATCGCCGCCGACAACGCCGCCGGCCGTGACCGGGTGATGAAGCTCATCACCGCGTTGCGGGCGCTCTCGACCTCCTTCGAGTCGGTCTTCACGCACTACGGCCTCGCCGTCCCCGCCGCGGAGTGAGCCGCCCCGTGAGACGCCTCCTGCCCACCGCCCTCGCCTTCGCCGCTTGTACGGCCGATGAGACCGCGCTCATCGACGCGTCGAGCCGGCTCCCGGGCGGCGCTACGACCAACACGCTCCTCCTCGGCAGCAACGCCTTCGCGTCCCCTATCGAGAACCTACTGCCCGAACACGAGGGCGACTTCTTCTCGGGCAACAGCTTCTTCAACGCCGCGTGGGTCTCCGCGCCCGCGAGCACGACGGCCCGCGACGGGCTCGGGCCGCTCTTCAACGCCCGCTCGTGCTCGGCGTGCCACTTCAAAGACGGCCGCGCCCAGCCCCCCGCGAACGGCGAAGACCACCTCGGCTTGCTCCTCCGGCTCTCCATCCCCGGGACCGGCCCGGAAGGGGGCCCCCTGGGCCACGCCACGTATGGCGGTCAGCTCCAGCCCTTCGCCCTCCCGGACGTCCCCGCGGAAGGCGCGATAACCATCACGAATGCGGAGATCCCGGGCACTTACAGCGACGGCACCCCCTACACGCTGCTGTCGCCGACCTACACCATCGGCGACCCCGCCTATGGTCCCCTGCCGGACGACCTCCTCGTCTCGCCCCGAGTCGCGCCGCAGATGATCGGCCTCGGCCTCCTCGAAGCCATCGACGACAGCGCCATCCGTGCCACCGCCGATCCCGATGACGCCGATAACGACGGGATCTCAGGCCGTGTGAACGAAGTCTGGGACCAACAGGCGCAGGCCCTCCGGCTCGGGCGCTTCGGCTGGAAGGCAGACCAGCCGTCCATTCGCCAACAGGTCGCCGGCGCCTTCCTCGGCGATATGGGCATCACGAGCCCGGTCTTCCCCGAGGAGGCGTGCTCGGAGCCTCAGACAGAGTGCCGGGCGTCGGCCACCGGCGGAGCGCCCGAGATCGAGCCCGACGCCTTCGACAAGACCGTCCTCTACAGCTCGGTGCTCGCGGTCCCCGTGCGCCGTCGCTTCGGCGCCGCCGACGTCGTCGCCGGTGAAGCCCACTTCCACGACCTGGGTTGCGCCACCTGCCACACGCCCTCGTGGACCACGGACGTCCACCCCTCCCTGCCGGAGCTGTCGAATCAACGCATCTGGCCCTACACCGACCAGCTCCTCCACGACATGGGCGACGGGCTCGCCGACGGCCGCCCCGTCTTCGCCGCTGACGGACGGGAGTGGAAGACCCCGCCGCTGTGGGGCCTCGGCCTCGTCGACGACGTGAACGGCCACACCCGCTTCCTCCACGACGGCCGCGCCCGCTCGCTCGCCGAGGCCATCTTGTGGCACGGCGGGGAGGCCGAGGCCGCCAAGCAAGCGTTCCGTGCTGCCCCCGCGGCCGATCGCGACGCGCTCATCGCGTTCTTGGAGTCGCTGTGAGGTTGAAGACGCTGCCAGCTCGAGGGCGAGTCGCGATCCTGGGCCTTGCTATCGGGGTTACCGCGCTCGCGTGTTACCCCTTCGGCCGTAACCGCGACGCCCGCTACCAGCTCCTGGAGTCGTGGGGATCCGACGTTATCCTCCACGGTTACGGGGAGTTCGAGAGCGAAGCCCGGGCGCTCTCGGACGCGGCCAGCGCCTTCTGCGGCGCGCCCGATGCAGCAGCCCTGAGCGCCACTCGTGCCGCCTGGGACGCCGCCCGCGGCGCCTGGAAGCGCATGGAGGTCTTCGCTTTCGGCCCTTACGCGGACGTTCAATGGGGACGTTTCGGACCGCAGATCGACTTCTGGCCCGCGCGCCCGGACAAACTCGAGGAGCTCCTCGCGGCCGACACGCCGCTCACGCCCGCGGCCCTCGACGCCGCCGGCGCCGCCGTTCGGGGCCTCCCCGCTATCGAGGTCGCCCTCTATGAACGCGGCGATGACACGCTCGCCGCGTTCGAGGCCGACGCGCGCCGGTGCGAGTATCTCGTCGCGGCGACGACCGACCTGACGGCGCTGGCCGAATCGGTGCGGCTCGCCTGGACCCCCATGGCGGCCGAAGAGACGACGACCGCCCCCCGCGGCTTCCTCCTTCAGCTCACCTACCCCGGCGAGTCGGTCCCCGGCGTCGCCCAGCTCGGCGGGGCGCCCGTCGCCATGCCCAACTACATGGGGCCGCAGGCGTCCATGGCGGAGGTCGTGAACCGAATCGGCTTTACGATCGAGAACATCCGCGCCGAAAAACTCGGCGCCCCCGTGGGCCAGAAGACCGGTACTGCCCTCCCAGACAGTGTCGAGTCGCGCTACAGCGGGCGCTCGTTGCGCGATCTCCTCGACGTGCTCGACGGCATCGAGCGGGTCCTCGAAGGCGGCCAGAATGGCGACGCCATGGGGCTCCTCGACTACCTCGTCGGCCGCAGCCCGAACACACTCAACCGGTCCATTCGCGACCACCTCGCGGCATCGCGACACGCGATTGTCGCCATCCCGGAGCCACTCGCCGCCGCAGTAGCCAGCGCCCCGGCCACCGTCGAGGCCGCCATCACGACGCTCGGTGAGCTCCAGCGCACCATTCAGGCCGACGTCATCGGCACGCTGGCCCTCTCGCTCGCCTTCAACGACGCCGACGGCGACTGAGTTCGCGTGACAGCGGCTGCTCGGTTGGATCGCACCCTCGCGTGGCTGAATGAGCCCGAAGACGCCGCCGGTCTCCGCGCGTTCCGCTCACTCTTCGGCGGCGTCATGGTCTTCGCCGTCCTGCGTTTCCTCGCCTACGACTGGGACCAGAGCCTCCTCGCCGCCCCCACCTTCCACTTCAGCTACCCCGGCTTTGACTGGGTAGGGCCCCTGCCCGCGCCGTGGCTCGAGGTCCAGTTCGGCGTCATGGCGCTGGCCGCTGTGGCGGTCATGGTCGGCTTTCACCCGCGCAAAGCCGCCGCCCTCTTCGCCGTGCTCTTCACGTGGGCCGAGCTCATAGACGCCGCGACCTACCTGAACCACTACTACCTCATCAGCGTGCTCGCGACGCTCCTGGCGCTCCTGCCGACGCCGGCTGGCTTCTCGGACCGCCGCGGGAGCGTCGTCCCGCGGTGGGCGACCCTCTGCCTTCGGCTCCAAGTCGGCATCGTCTACGTCTACGCCGGCCTCTGGAAGTTCGATGGCGACTGGCTTCTCCGCGCCGAACCCCTCCGGACCTGGCTACAAGCCTACGCCCACTGGCCCGTGGTCGGTCCACTCCTCGATTCGGACCTCGCCGCCCACGCGATGAGCCTCTTCGGCGCCGCCTTCGACCTCACTATCCCCCTCTGGCTCTCCTGGCGCCGCTCCCGCCCGGTCGCCTACGTCGTCGCCGTCGTGTTTCACGTCACCATCTGGCTGCTCTTCCCGGTCGGCGTCTTCTCGTGGGTGATGCTCGCCTCGGCGACCATCTTCTGGGGCCCGTCCTGGCCGCGAACGCTCTTCGCCCGGCCCACCGAAGGGCCCAGCCCCGCGCCTCGAACCCGTCCTACGCCCGGGTGGATCCTCGGCCTACTCGCGCTCTGGCTGACCGCGCAAGTCCTCATCCCGGCTCGCTTTCTCCTCTACCCCGGCAAGACCAACTGGACGGAAGAAGGCTTCCGCTTCGCCTGGCGCGTGATGCTGGTCGAGAAGACTGGCTACGTCCTCTTCCGAGTCCGCTCCCAGGGACCCGACGGCCGCATCACCGAACGCCGGGTCTACCCGAGCACCCTCTTGACGCCCCTCCAGCTCCGCCAACTGCCCACCCAGCCCGACCTCATCCACCAGCTCGCGCGTCACGTCCGCCACGACGCCGAAGCTGCCGGCGAGACGGCCGTCTCGGTCCACGTCGACGCCTTCGTCTCCTGGAACGGCCGCCCCTCCGCCCGCCTCATCGACCCCACGGTCGACCTCGCCGCACAGCCGCGCTGTCTCGGCCCGGCCCCGTGGATCCTGCCGGCGCCGTGATCCCGGCCCTTGACTCGCTGGACCTGACCACCTAGCCTAGACTCCACGTACGCTTTGGCAGCGGAGGATACGTAGCCATGCAAACCAAGCTGACTCTGAGCGTCGACCCCGCCGTCGTCGCGGCCGCCAAGCGCTACGCGAGCGAACACGGTACCTCCGTTTCGTCACTGGTGGAGCACTACTTGGCAGCGCTCACGGCATACCGAGCCGCGACCGCCTCTCCTCCGATTCTCGAGCGACTGCGTGGATCCCTTCGTGGCGCCGATCCGAGTGCTCACGAACAGGACCGACTCGAGAAGTACCAGTGAAGCGCGTGCTCGTGGACCTGAACGTGGTCCTCGACGTCTTACTCGAGCGTGAGCCGCACGTGCATGACTCGGCGGCAGTGTGGAGACTTCTTGAGCTTGGATTGGCGCGCGGTCTCTTGTCCGCCCATGCGATCACGACTCTCCACTTTATCGCCGCCCGCGCCCGAGGACCAGCGTTCGCACGACGCTGCATCAGCGATGTGCTTTCAGTCTTCGAAGTTGCGAGCGTGGACGGACCCGTGCTCCTCAGCGCGCTCGCGTTGGGATGGACCGACTTCGAGGACGCCGTCACCGCAACCGCGGCCGTGAGCGCCTCCTGTGACGCGCTCATCACCCGGGACGCGACTGGGTTCTCACAGGCTGCGCTGCCGGTCCTGTCGCCGCGCAGCGCGCTCCCGCTTCTAGCATAACTCGCCGGGGCCATGTCCCGCTGACCCGTACAGTGCCAGTGGGCACACGCCGGTGATCGCAGACCTCACGCGCTCGGCTTCCACCACGCGAATAGCGACGGCGCTCGCACGGCAACTGCGCCCGGCTTGATTATGAACTGCCGTAACTGGCGGCACTAAAGACCGCCGGGACATCGCCCCTTCGGCACGCCCACTGGCTGCAGCATGAACCGACGTCGTGCGTCTGCCGACCTTTGGGTGGAAGGCAGTGGCACTTGCCGGCGCTGCAAACGACATGTTACTGGCGACGTCTGACGTCGACCAACGGATACGTCGCGGTCAGCTCCGAGGACCCAACCTTTGACTTGTATGCAATCATGTCCGTGGACTCAGAACATGATTCACTCGCGCCTGCTGGCGATGGTGCTGTACTTCGCCTTCCTTGTCGCGGGTTCACCCGCATACGGCAATGCACCGCCAACAGGAGCTCACAACGGCTCGGGGCCACCACCGACGACCAGCGAGGAGCCGGTGCCCACCACAGTGGAGGATGAGGACAAAGCTCACGGCCGCAATCTTCTCCTGGCTGGAATCGTCAACATGTCCGTGCCCTATGTGCTCGCATTCAGTCCTTACTTTGAGCTCATGTGCAAGAAATCAAAGGACAATGACTGTCCAAACACCATGCGAGATCTCGATCTCTCACACAACTACCTGTTTCACTTGCTTCCGATCGTCGGTCCGTGGATCACGACTGGCCTCCCGGACTCGACCCGCACCGAACGCGTGTGGTCGTCCGTCTTGGGTACCTGGCAGCTGATTGGGCTCATCGTGTTTTCGTCATCCTTTGCCTACAACCCTGATCCGACAGCCGAAGCCGAGCCAGGCTTGCGACTGCAGTACGCGGCACCTCAGCTTCTCAATGACGGTGTGCTATCCGTTCCCGGGGTCGGAGCGACCTTCACCTTCTGACGGCGGTCGCTGGCTCCGAACACCACCTGACGCGCGCCGTGTCCCACGAGACCCGCCCCGTGTCAGCAGGCCCACGCTGCCACTCGGCGAGGCCTCTTCCTGCCCCCTTCCCTACCCAATAAGCCCCATGCTCGCGCGCACTTCCGCTATATCGACCTAGTTCCGTGCAAGGTGGCACAAGCGTTGCTAGGGTGCGCCTCATGCTCCACGGTTCACGCGCCTCGGCCCCTCTCGCCGCACCCTCCTCGGTGCGCGCCGGCGCGTGCCTCGGAGCCCTGCTCGTCCTCGTGGCGTGCGCACCCTCGATCGTCGCGCCACCGCAGCCGCCCGCGAGCGTCCCGGCGGCGACCGTCCCTGCCGGTTGGATCCTCCTCGGCGCCTATACGACCAGCTTCCGCGACGACGAGGTCGAACGCAGCGCCAACATTCGCGTCGCCGCCGAGCGCCTCCACGGCGTCACCATCGAGGCCGGCGCCACGTGGTCTTTCAACCGCACCGTGGGTCGACGCGACGTTCAGAACGGCTACCGCATCGCCCCGACGCTCACCCTCCAGGGCAAAGAGCCAGCCCTCGGCGGCGGCGTCTGCCAGGTCAGCACGACTCTCTTCAACGCCTTGCTCCTCGCCGACCTCGGCATCGTCGAACGCCACCCACATTCTCGCCCCGTCCGTTATGTCGCGCTGGGGCGAGACGCCGCGGTCGACTGGGGCAGCAAGGATCTGAAAGTCCAGAACCGCCACCCCTTCCCGCTCATGATGACGACCCTGGTCGACGGCGGGCGGCTCACTACCCGCCTCTACGGCCCCTCGGCGCTCGCCCACGACGTCGTAGTCGAGGTCGGTGATCTTGAGCCCGCCGCCCCACGCAAGGAGCTGCAAGTCCTCGAGAACCCGGATGATCTCGCCGTGGGCGGCGTCTGGGTGAAGCTCTACCGGAAGCGCCTGAAGGAGGGCTCGGTCTTCGAAGTGGAGCGCATCGGCAAGCCGAGCTTCTACCCATGGAAGCTCAAGGTGCCGGAGAAGACGCGATGATGGCCCGCCTCCTCCTCGTCCTCGCCTTTCTGTCCGCCTCGCGCGCAGCGTCGGCGAGCGAGCCCGGCTTTCTCACGACCGCTCGCGTCATCGTGGCACGCCACGGCAGCGATCTCATGGCCCTCGCCCGCCGAACGCTCGACGACGCCGTCCTTCGGGGCGAGCTCGACCCGACCGTCGAGGCGCCGGGCACTCCGGCGCCCTTCGGCGTCTTCGTCACCCTCGTCAAAGACAAAGAGACGCGCGGCTGCTTCGGCTCGATGGAGCCCGGCGGCAAGTCCCTCGAAGCGCTGGTGATCGAAGGCGCCGTCGGCGCGGCTCGCCTCGACCCCCGCGTGAGGCCACTCTCGAGCGCCGAGCTCCAAACCGTTCAGATCATTCTGTCTTTCGTGGGCCCGACGGTCCCCGTCCTGACCATGGGCGAGCTCGATCCGAAGCGCCACGGCCTCATGGTCCGCGCCGGCGAGCGCCGCTCCGTCCTCCTCCCCGGTGAGGCCAAGACCGCGTCGTGGTCCTTGCGCCGAAACCTCCGCCAAGCCGGCATCCGCCGCCGCGAACCCTACGAGATGTTCCGCTTCCGAACCGTGACCATCTACGAATAACCCCGAGCAAACGACCCGATCGATGACGCCCTGCCGCCGTCATCGCCTGAGCAAGGAGCCCCGATGAACGACCTACTCACCCGCCCCACCATTCCCAAAGCCGCGCGAATCCTCGCGGTCGCCGTCGCGTTGAGCTTCGCGCTGCTCGGCGCGTCCCGCTCCGACGCCGCCCCACCCGACTCTCCACCCGGCGGGGCGCCTCCAACGGACACACCCGGCTTCGACCTGCCCCGAGGCAGCATCACCGGGACGCTGATCCGCTCGGACACGAGCGAACCCGTCGGGCGCATGTGGCTCACGCTGCAGAAGGGCGACTTCGCCGCCTCCACCGTCACCGACACCTTCGGGCGCTACCGCTTCGAGCGCGTCCCGGTCGGCGACGGCTACCAAGTGAGCTTCAACCACGACGGCTACAAAGTCCGCGGCTTCGGACCCATCTCGGTCAAAGAGAACGCCGCCACGGCGTTGACGTGGAAGGCCACGCCCGTCGATCCCGAGGTCGCACCCTACACCTACTCGGACACGTACCTGCCCGGTGAGAACGTCGCCGTGATGGTCCGGTCCATCCGCGTCACCGCCGTCACCGCCGACATCTATCGGCTCGGCGCGAGCGAGCTAACCGCCGGGCTCTCGAAGGCCATCGACCGGAAGACCCTGGCTATCCCCGCCGGCCAGAAGCCGATCTTGTCCTTCCGTCAGCCGGTCAGCGGCGCGGCGAGCCTCGAATGGCGCACGACCCGCATCGAGCCGGCCTTCCAAGAGCCCGGCGTCTACGCGATGTTCGTGTCGGCCGAAGGCGTCGCCCCGAAGATCATCCCGGTCGTTGTGACCCGCATCGCGCTCATCACCAAACGCACACCCACCGCGACCTGGGTGTGGGCGACCGACCTCGCGACCGGCGCGCCGATCCCGAACCTCGAGATCCGCGGTGAAGCGCCGTCCGCCCCGGCCTCGCTCGTGAAGACCGCGCGCACGGACAAACGCGGCCTCGCCCGATTCGATGGACGATTTGATAAAAATGTCCGCTATTGGGGATTCCGCGGCCCCGAGCTCGCCTACGTCGACACCATCCCGGCGACGACCGCCGCCGCCCTCGGGTTCCGGGCCTACGTCTACACCGACCGCCCGGTCTACCGCCCCAAGGACGACGTCTCGTTCAAGGTCGTCGCACGCGCCAACGACGAAGGCGTCTACCGCGTCGTCCCGGAAGACGCGTGGGAGGTCATCGTCCGCGATCCCGAAGGCGAACAACACTGGCGCGGTGAGTTCAAGACCAACCTCTTCGGCACTTTCGCGGGCCACTTCGCCCTGCCCCGCTCGCCCGCCCTCGGCCTCTGGACCATCGAGGCCGTGTCGGGGACCCGCGTCGAGGCCGGCTCGTTCAAAGTGCTCGAGTACCGTAAGCCCGAATACAAGCTCGACATCGCGACGACGCGTGAGCAGTTCGTCCAAGGCGACCCCATCCCGGTCACGTTCAACGCCGCTTACTTCTTCGGGGCCCCGCTGAAGGGCGCCACCGTCTCCTGGACCCTCTACGAGACCGCGTTCACGCCCTGGTGGTACGAGGCCTACGAAGGCATCGACGACTCGGATCCGTCTGAGGGCTACGGCGTCGCCGCCACCAGCGGCACCGCCACCCTCGACGATCGCGGCATCGCGACGGTCAACGTCGACGTCGACCGCGCCAGCATCGACCGGTGGGTCACCATCGAAGCGACCGTCACCGACGCCACCAACCGAGAGGTCACGGCCCGCCACCGCGTGATGGTCACCCGCGGCGACTTCCGCCTCGAGCTCTCGCCGTCGGGCAAGATCTTCCAGGTCGGCGAGACCGCGGTCTTCGGCGTCGAAGCCTCCGAGTTCAAAGAGGCCGCACCCGGCGGCAAGCGCGCCCTGACGGCGACGGCGTCGCTCGAGAGCTACAGCACCGAGCACAAGATGTGGATCTACGAGACCATCGACTCGGCCAAGATCGAGACCGACGCCACGGGCAAGACCGAGTACCGCTTCCCCGTGAAGCGCGACGGCTTCATTCGTATCGAGATCGGGGGCAAGGACAAGTGGGGCAACCCCGTCGTCGAGAGCGCCTTCATCTGGGCCACGAAGAACTCCGCGATCTCCGGTGGTTACAAGAAGAAGTCGCTCGAGATCCTGACCGACCGCGGAAACTACCAGCCCGGCGACAAGGCCCGAATCCTCGTCAACACGGCCAAGGACGACGCGTGGGTGCTCTTCACGCTCGAAGGCGACGGCGTCTTCGAACCTCAAGTGCAACGCTTCACCGGCAACAGCCGCCTCTTCGAGGTCGCACTCACCGACCGTCACGCGCCGAACGTCTTTGCCGCCGTGACCTTCGCCGCGGACAAGCAGTTCTATGCACTTCAACGGTCCATCGCGGTCTCGCCCGCCAAGAAGCTTCTGAAGCTCGAAGTCACGGCGGACAAGCGCACCTACTTGCCCGGCGAGACGGCGACTTACGCCGTCGCCGTGACCGACCGTACCGGCGCGCCGGTCAAAGCCGAGCTCTCGGCCGCGCTCGTCGACGAGTCGATCTATTCGATCTCCGGCGAGCTCGCCCCCGCCATCGACGCGTTCTTCTACGGCCACCGCCCAAACCCCGTGCAGACGGCGTACTCCTTCCCCTCGCGTTACCTCGGCGGCGCCGACAAAGACGGCCCTGGCTCCGCGCAGGTCCGAAAGACCTTCAAGGACACAGCCTACTGGAACGCGAACGTCGTCACGGGCGACGACGGCAAGACGACCTTCAAGGTCAAGCTGCCGGACAACCTGACGACCTGGCGCCTCACGCTCCGCGCCGCGACCACTGACACACTCGTCGGCACCGGCACGCACGCCATCCGGACCGCCAAGGATCTCATGGCCTCCGTCGCCCTCCCGCGTTTCGCTCGGCGCGGCGATCGCTTCGAGCTCGTGACCATGGTGCACAACCGCACCGAGACGCTCTCGGGCGTCAAAGTCAGCCTCGCCGTCGAAGGCGCGGCACGCCTCGACGGAGAGGTCGCCGAGCAAGTCATCGACATTCCGGGCGGTCAGAGCAAAGCGGTACGCTGGCCGGTCGCCATCCTCGACGACTCGGAGCACGGCGCCATGGCCAAGGTCCGCGTCTCGGTCTCGGCCGGGAAGCTGACGGACGCAGAAGAGCGTGTCATGCCCGTCTATGCGGTGGCCGTCGAGCGGCGCGTGCCTGTCAGCGGCATCACGACCGGCCCGCTCGGTATCGCCTTCCAGCTCCCAGAAGGCCTCGTGCCGGGCACCGCCGAGCTCGACTTCCAGGCCGCCCCGAGCCTCGCCGGCACCATCATGGCCAGCGTCGAAGCGCTCGCCGAGTTCCCGTACGGCTGCGTGGAGCAGACGCTGAACTCCTTCCTCCCCGATCTCGTGGCGTCGGCGATCCTCCAGGACCTCGGAGTGCCCCGCAGCGGTCGACTCGCATCGATCGACGAGATGGTCCTGTCCGGACTGCGCCGCCTGGCCGAAATGCAGAATGAAGACGGCAGCTTCGGCTGGTTTGGCGACGAAGGCAGCGCTTACCTCACCGCCACCGTCCTCTACGGCTGGTCGCGCGCCGAGGAGCTCGGCTGGGACGTGAACGACGAGCGCTACAATAGCGTCGTGGAGGCCAGCCGCCGCCTCCTTGAGTCGGCCCCGACGCGTGACGCCGCCGCCTTCATCCTCTACGCTCTCGCGCACGTCCCGGAGGACGAGAACGTCGAAACCGTAAAGGACGCCCTCCGCAAGATCGCTCCGGAGGCGCCGTCCCTCGGCTCAGAAGCCGTCGCGATGATCGTGCTGGCGCAGAACCGCGTGGGCCTCGGCGACGACGCCACCCGCGTCGCGGAGGAGCTGCGAAAGCGCGTAATCGTGGAGGGCGACAGCGCCTACGTTCCCGGTCGCGAGAGCTACTACGGCTGGATGGACAATACGACCGAGACGACCGCCTACGTCCTCCGCGCGCTTCAAGCGACCGGCCAGGCGGGCGACCTCGCCGAACCCCTCGTACGGCACTTGATGCGGCGGCGGCACCTCGGCATGTGGGACACGACCAAGGACACCGCCGCGGCGCTTGAGGCGCTCACCGAGGTCGTGAAGTCCGGTGGCGAGCTCGAAGGCGCCTTCACGAGCACGCTGGCGCTGAACGGTGCGCCGCTCGGCTCGGGCAAGTTCGTCGTCGAAGAGGATCAGGTGGCCACCAGCCGCTTCACGGCCACGGCGTCGGCCTCGCAGCTACGCCCCGGTCGCAACACCCTCGAGCTCGGCCTCGAGGGCAAAGGCACCCTCTACGCGTCCGGTGAGGTCCGCTTCGGCGACGCGCCGGTGAAGTCGGGCACCGCGCTCCAGATTCGGCGTGAATACCGCCGTGTCGACGGTGCGACCACGACCGTGCTGGGCGGCGATGCGACGCTCAAGACCGGCGATACGGTCGAGGTCAAGCTCGTCGTCAGCGCCACCCGCGCCCACGACTTCGTGGCCATCGAAGACATGCTCCCGGCCGGCTTCGAGCTCGTCCCGGGCGACGTCCCGGCCGGCATGGTGAACCGAACGGACCGCGACGATCGCGTCGCGTTCTTCGCCACGCGCGTCCCCGAAGGCGACTCCATCCTGACCTACCGGCTCCGCGCCGAGATCGCCGGCCAGACCTCGGCCTCGCCCGCGGTCGCCTGGCTGATGTATCGCCCCGACGTGCTCGGTTCGTCCGACGCCGCGCGAATCGTCACCGCGGCACCGTGACGCGGTCGCCCCTGCCCCATTTCATCGAGGGGCAAGGGTAGCTCGATTCCCCCACTACCCGCTCGGGCAAAGTCCGTGTAGAAGGCGGGCCTGCGGGGGGGACGAGCCAGATGTGGGACGTACTCAGTTTCGGCGAGGCACTCGTCGACTTCTTTCCAGACAAAGTCGGCACGCTCTCCTCAGCGGGGGCCTTCACGCCCCACGTGGGCGGCGCCCCGGCGAACGTGGCCATCGGCCTCGCACGCCAAGGTGTGTCGGTCGGATTCCTCGGGGCCATCGGCCTCGACGCCTTCGGCGACTTCCTCGAAGAGACGCTGAAGGCGGAAGGCGTCGACCTGCGCGGCCTCGTACGCACGGCCGACGCCCAAACCGGCATCTGCTTCGTGACGCGCAAGCCCGACGGGGATCGGTCCTTCATCGGCTACGGCGCGCCATCGGCCGAGGCGTCCGTCCCAGCGGAGTCCTTCGACACCGCACTCGCGAGCGGGGCCCGAGTCCTCCACATCGGCTCGAATCTGCTCATCAACCCACCGGGCGCCGACGCGACCTGGCGTGCCATCGCGATCGCGCGACAGGCGGGCCGCATCATCAGCTGTGACCCGAACCTCCGGGTTCACCGCTGGACCAGCGCCGACCTCATGCGCGACCGGACAGTGCCGCTCCTCCGCTCCGCCGACCTCGTGAAGCTCGCCCGCGAAGAGCTGAGCGTGCTCGTCGGCAACGACTCGGACGAGTCCCGCCACCTCCTCGGCCTTCATCCGAACGCCGTCCTCTTCATCACGGACGGCCCCGACGGGAGTCGGTGGTTCCACCAGGGTCGGACCGGCCGCTCCCCCTCCCCAATCGTGACAGCCATCGACACCACGGGCGCTGGCGACGCGTTCGTCGCAGGCATGCTCGGCATCTTGTCGAGGCACCCGGAGCCCTTCTCGGACTCAGCGCTCCAGGCCGCCGCCGAGTGGGGCTGTCAGCTCGGCGCGGAGGCGTGCACGTCGCTGGGCGCGACCGCCGGAATCACGAGCCGACACCTCCCGTAGTGGGGCCATCCACTCGCGTCGGCGGCAGGGAGCACGCTTAAGACAGCCGCCGTTGTACCGAAGCACAACCTGGAAAGCGGACCCACCATGTCGCGGCGTCCATCCAGGGGGGTGCAATGGCAGTAGCAGTTCATGTTGGAAACCGGCTCGAAGATGAGCTTACAGCGGCCCTCTCCAGGGCGGTCGCTGAAGAGCGCTTCGAGCCACCGCAGTTACCCCACGTTGCGATGGAGGTCCTGAAGGTCGCTCAGAACGCCGAAGCCAGCTTGCGCCAGATCGGTGCCGTGCTCGCGAAAGACCAACTCCTTGCAGCGCGTGTCCTGAAGGCGGCCAACTCCGCGATCTACCCGGGGCCGCCCGTCCCGCACCTGACCGGAGCCATGATGCGTATCGGGCTCTCGGGCCTGAAGCAGCTCGTCTACATGTACGCGTTTCAAGGCAAAGTTGCGAGACGACACGAGTATCAGCACGTTCTAGAGCGCTACTGGCTCGAGTCAGTTGCCTCCGCCCTTGCAGCCGACGGTATTGCGCGCGCCCGCGGAAAGGACATTCAACTCCCGTTCCTCGGCGCCCTCGTTCACGACATCGGCCGCCCCATCGCCATCACGCTGCTTGCGGATTTGCGCAAGCAAAACGAGAACTTCCGCAAGGCCGACGAGCCCACGGTGTTAAGGCTGGTGGAGCTCGTCCACGCGCGACTCGGCGGACTCGTCGCCGCGCGGTGGAAGCTCCCGAAGGAGCTGCGTGACGCCATCGGGTATCACCACGACGCCCTCATCTTCAACGGCGAGGGCCGCGACCTGATGCTGACGATCGCTGGCGCCGACGCGCTCATCGCGCGCCTCGGACTGGCTGGACAGCCGGAGCAACAATTCAGCGGAGACGCCGTTCGGGCCTTCCGTGAGCTTGGCGTGGACCGGACCCACCTCGAAGGCATCATCCGACCCGTGCGAGAACGTGCGGAGCAGCTCGCCTCACTCATGAACTGAGCCGAGGCGTCCTCTCAGAAATGGAACTGGACGTTCCCTTCGATGGAGATGGTGTTGAGGAACGCGGACTCGGTTGGGACCTGCTGATAGTAGCGTTCCGAATTGTCCACGTAGAAGCCGTGGTACATGAGCTTCAGGCCAAGAGCGACGAAGTCTGAGAGCCGGACATCGACGCCACCGCCGATGTGGAAGCCAAAGCCGGTGAGTTCGGCGTTGAGCGACTCCGACAGGATGTAGGCCCCGATTCCGAGCTGAATGAACGGTTCGATACGCTCCGAGCTCGGCACGATGAAGATCTTGCCGTCGAAGTACACGCTCTGCATCGCGCCGCTCGCGATGGTCGTGGTCGTCGTCGTGCTCTGCTCCACCTCCTGAAAGGCGGCCAACCAGCCGAGTTCGAACGCGATGAACTCATTGAGTCGGAACCCGAGGAAGAGGTCGAAGCCCCCACCGCCGCGGTAGACTTTCGAGAATTCGTCCTCGCCCTGAATGAAGAAGTTCCCGAGGCCGCCGAGGCCGATGTAGCCGCCCGCGCGCGAGCTGTAACGAGGAGGCGGCGCCGCTGGGGCCACGCGAACCACACGCCGTCGGGGGTGAATGTGAGGATACGGCGCCGGGTGGGCCGATGCATCGTCCGCGTCCTCGAGGACGAGCTCGGCGCCGCGGGACCCTTCGTCGCCCGTCTCCGCCTGGGCCGCGCTGAGAGGCGCGACGCTCGCGAGGATGATGGCCAGAGTCCAGGAACGCATGATGAGCCTCCAATACCAAGGGGGGCGCGGCGACTCGAGAGTGACGACACCGCGTTCGGTCCAAGGCGCCGTTCGCCATGCACCGGTCGCCCGTCGGACGCGACGCGGCCGGACCGTATTCGATTGTAGTCGATGATACCGCGCGCCCGAAGTTCTTGGGCCGCCGTCCCTCCGTGACGAGGCGCAAGTTGTTCCTTGCAGTTCGGGCCTGTACTCTCCGGCGCCCATGGGACTCGGCCGAATCATCGGGAGCTTGTTCGGTCGTGCGCCTGCCGTGGCGACCGCGGACCCCGCCCTAGTCCCGCCCGACGCGGCCGCACCGGTCGCCGACTCGGACCTCCTCCGGCTCTGGCGCGCCCAGCGTTGCCTCCAGTCTGCACGCGTGAACGCGCTCCGCGACGTCATCGCCGGGACCCCGCTGGTCCCGCCTTACGTCGACGCGCCCGATCCCTACGTGCCCCGCCTCCGCGACGTTGACGCCATCCTCACCACCGACTCGGCGCTCCTCGAGTGGCTCTCTCGGCACGATCCCGCGCTAAGACGGCCGGGGTGGGCCGACATCGACAGTGACGGGATCGTCGTCGGTCCAGCAGAGGGCCGCGTACGGCTACGGCTCCCACGCCTCGATCTCGGCTCCGGAGTCGACACGCCACCTCACGACGCGGCCGTGGTCGAGGTCTTCACGCTCGACGCGGTCGACGGCCCAACCGAGGTCGACCGAACGCACTGCGCGGCCCGCTATCCGAACGCGCGCCACACGTCGCTTCGGGCGACCGAGCGCCCGACCATCGTGGACATGGGCTCCGCCCTCCCCCCGCTCCGCTTGACGATCCTTGAGGTCACCGTCGCGCGACGGCGAACCCCGTGCGCGGTCCTCGACCACGTGGAGAGCGGGGATCGAGCCGTGCTCTGCGCTTCACTCCCAAGGGCCCTGCTCTTCTCGGCGCCCCCGGGCCTCGGCGGACCCGCCCCTCGCGTCGTCGTGGGCGGCTTGGCCATTCGCCCCAGGCGATCCGGCGACGCACGCCGAGTGAGCCCCGACACGGTGGACACGGAGCCCGATGACGACACGACAAGGGCGAGCGTTCCCTTCGAGCGTGGTCTCACGGCCACTCAGGCGGCGAGTCGCCTCGGCCGCCGTAGCCGTAGCGGCCTCGCGGACCGTCTCCACCTAGAGCGGCTCGTCATCCTGACCGCGGCGCGCGGCGTCGACGCCGGTGGCAGCGTCGCCATGGCCTGTGCGCTCGGCCTCTCTGCAGAGGCGATCGGTCCGAGCGTCTTCGTCCCGCCGTCCGCCGCCGACGCGCTCGAAGGGCTCTGCGGCTCCGGTGATGACGAATGGACCGCTCCGAACGACCTCGACGCCACACACGTGACGGCGGCCATCCTCGTCGGTGATGCCCCCGCGTCGGTGTTGGCGCGACTGCGGGACGGCCTCGCCGCCGCCGAGCCCGCGGCGGCTTTTGCGCGTGGACTCCTTCACGAAGCGGAGGGCGATCTGGAGCGGGCGGTCGCGGCTTACGAAGACGCGGCCGACGTCGATCCGAGGGCCGACGAGCAGCTCCTCGTCTTGAACGACCGCCTCGGGCAGGCCATCCCACCCGACGAGCTGCTCAGCGACGATCCACCCGTCCTGCCCACGCTGAATCGCGCCCTGCTCGACTGGCGCCACGGACGTGCCGCGGTCGCCCGAGCGGCGCTTGAGAACGCCGACGTGGCCACGCTCTCGCCGATCGGGCGCGCCATCGCCGACGAGCTCGACGCAGGTCAGCCCGCGTCCGTGAAGCTGCCCCTGGTGTCGCCCGCGCTCGCGGAGCTCCTCGACCCCGACGTGGCGTGTGCTTTCCTCCGCGGCGGAGAGACCACCCGCGGCGTGGCCCTGTTGGAGCGCGCTCTCGACCTCGAACCCTTGGCCGTCGGCGCGGCTGCGACGCTGGCGACCCATCTCATTCGCACGGGCTCACCCGACGCCGCACTACACGTCCTCGCGCGCGTCATGCAGGCGGGCCCCCACACGGGGACGGGCCTCACGGCCTGGACCGACGGCCACGGGCTCCGCTGCGAAGCCCTCGCGAACCTCGGACGCGACGACGACGCCCTCGCCGCGCTGGCCCAAGTCATCGACGCCACGTCGGCACGCGTCGAGGCGCGCCTGACCCGGATCGCGCTCCTCGACCGCCTGGGCCGAACCGAAGAGGCCCGTGCCGACGCGGCCCGGCTCTCCGCCGACGGCGCCGACGCACTGCTCACTCGCCGGGTTCACGCCCGCCTTCGGCGCCCGTGACGAGCCGCTCTCGACTCCGGAGCGGGGTCACGCTCGCGCTCGCGGCGAGCGCCCTCCTGCCGCTCTACCTGGCCATCACGGGCATGTCGCCTCGTGGGCTCGTCATGACCGTGACGCCTTCCTCCGACTGGACCGGCCCCGCCCTCTCGTCGGAGCGAGTCCGCCACCTCGCCCACGGCCCCGAGCGACGCCCGACCGAACGGGCCCTGCCGGACCGCCACACGGTCTCGTATGACGGCTTCCTCTACGTCCCTCGCAGCGGGGACTACGCCTTCGCGGTCGACGCCTCCGACAGCGCCTGGCTCAGCGTCGCCGGTCTACCGGTCCTCACGCACCGGCGAGGCCGACCGCCCACCCGCGGCGAGGTGACGCTGCGTCAGGGGCTCCACCCGCTCCGGTTGCGGGTCGATCACCGCAGTGGGGCCTCCGACCTCAGCCTCGACTGGCGCCCGCCCGGCGCATGGGCGATGGCGCCCCTGAACCCCGTCTTCCTCCACCCCGCGCTCCCAACCCCCGAGGGTGATTCTCACGCGCTGCTGCTCATCGCCGTCGGCCTCCTCGCCCTCGCCGCCGCTATCGGCGTCGGACCTGAGTGGCGGGCCCGCTGGCTGGCGATCCCCACCTCGGAGCGACGCTTCGCCGCGATGGCGTTTGTCCTCTTGCCGGCAGTGCTCTTCGCGCTCTGGCTCCCCGCGGTCTTGCAGGCCGGCGAAACACGCGACGAGTGGCTCACGGCGCTCACCGCACGCACCGCGGTCTCGAGTCTCGTCCACGGCTACGTCCACTACGACTACTGGCAGCTCGGCAACCACCAGCCTCCGGCCGGGCTCTATCTCTACGGCCTGGTCATGGCGCTAGTTCAGAGCAGCGACCTCGTGGTCCTTCGGCTGACGTCGGCGTTCTGCTCGGCGGCCGCGCTCGGCGTGGCGGCATGGGCGCTTCGACCGGTCTCATCGCGCTTCGTCAGCGTCCTCACGGTGTTGCTCGCAGGCACGGTCCCGGCGTACGCCCATGCTCACGCGGCGACCCTAGACGGCCCGGGCCATCTCGCCTTCGTGGTCGCGGCCGTCTCGACCTTGCGGCTCTTTCGGATGCTGGACCCGAGCCCGGGTGACGCGGGCCGTCCTCCGCCGACCGGCCGCGAGTTCGTGCGGACGGGGCTGTTCGTCGGCGTCGCCGCAGCCGTCCGTCTCTCGAACCTCCTCCTGCTCGCGCTCGGGCTCCTGCTCCACTTCCACAGGGTCGTCACCGAGCACCGCCGCCGTGGAGTGACCACGCTCCCTCTCGCTCTCCTCGTGGTCCCGCCGCTGGTCCTCGTCGTTGTCTTCCTGAGCTGGCCGTGGCTCTGGCTGCGTCCCTTCGGGCACGGCCTCGCCATCAGCCAAACCTGGGACTACAGCGTCACCGAGCTCTTCCTGGGCGCGCACACGGCGCCGCCGCTCGGCTACCTCCCTGTGCAGCTCCTCCTGAACGGTCCGCCGCTCCTCCTCGTCGCTGCCGCCCTCGCCGTGGTGAGACTTCGAAGCGCCGACGCAGGCGTGCTCTATTGGGCAGCGACCCCGCTGCTCGCGGCGTTCACCCGCCTCGAGGCCGATGGTGCTCGCCACTTGCTCCCCTTATGGCTCCCGCTGAGCGCCCTGGCGGCCATCGGCGTCGAGCGCTGGAGCCGCGCCGGCCCTGCGCGTCGGGTAGCGTGCTTGGCCGTCGTCGCGCACGGGCTGTGGGCCAACGTCTCGGTGTTCCCCTACCCAACGGCGTATCGAAGCGAGCTCGTGGGCGCCGCCGCTCTCTCGTGGCAGGCCGAACTCGCTCCGTCGGCGTATCTCGGCGAAGGGCTCGAGACCGCCGCCCAGGCCGTGAACGCGCTCCCCGTGGACGCTCGGACGACCTGGACCTACGACGGCGCGTCGGTGCACCTAGCCGAGCACCTAATCCGGCCCTCGCTCGCTCGGGTCACCGAAGGCGGTGACATCCTCATCCAAACGAGCCCGCCAAAGGCCCAACTCAGCGCTCCCGGGTACTGGCCCCTCGATACAGTCGCCGTGGATGGCGCCGCGCTGGTCTCGATACACTTGCGGGTCGGCAGCACCGTCTATACGGCGTATCGCGCCCAGAGCGGCGAACCCCAACCCGGCGATCGCCGCCCAGGCGCACCGAGAGGGACCGCGCTGTGAGCGTGCTCGAGCTCATCGAACTCGACAACCTGCCCTATGCGGAGGGTCTGGCGCTCCAGCACCACCGCCGCGAGCTCGTCCTCTCGGGCGGCTCCGGCGCGATCTTCCTCGTGACTCACCCCCCGACCGTCACCCTCGGCCGCCACGCGAAACCCGCGAGTGTCATCGGCCGCCACGAGCTCGAGCGGCGTGGCGTCCCCATCATCGAGACGGAGCGCGGCGGCGACGTCACCTTCCATGGGCCCGGCCAGCTCGTCGGTTACCCGATCCTCGATCTGACCCGCTACGGGCTCGGCGCGAAACGTTACGTGGAGTTACTCGGTCAGGTGCTCGCCGACGTCCTCGGCGCCATGGGCATCGCCGCCACGTGGGACGACACCGCGCCTGGCCTCTGGACCGCCCGCGGCAAGATCGCTGCCGTAGGTGTACACTTACATCGGAACGTGCCGATCCACGGCTTCGCCCTGAATGTCGACGTCGATCTCCGGTGGTTCGACCTCATCGTCCCCTGCGGCCTCACCCGGCCTGTGACGTCGATCGAGCGTGAACTCGGCCACGACGCAGGTGGTGTAGGCGCGATTCGTTCGGCGGTAGCGCGGGCGCTCCAGTCGCGCCTGACGTCGCGGCGCGAGGGATAGGAGGATCCTGATCGTCTCTCGCGGCCCGCCTTCGTGATTCGGCACGAGAGCGGCGTCAGATGTCTGCGATACGTCCTCACGTAGCCATGGCTACCCTCTGGGCGTCACTCGACACTCTCCTGGTTCCCGCGCGGCATCACGTCCGCCGACTCGGTCCGAGGGTCACGACCTAGTTAGAACTCATCCGACAATCGCGACGAGCCTCCCTTCCTCGAAGGTGCACTCGCAATCGGCGCCCGCAGGTCGGCCATGATTTGCTCCCGGGTCCGCGTGTCTTGAGTGACGGGCGCCTTGCGCCCCAGGTCCTCGTCGGACCACGCCTTGCGACCCTGGAGCTCGTCCTTCGCCTTCTTCTGAACCGCCGCCTTCGCCTCGTCGCTCGCGATGAAGGGCTGCGCCGCACGGACGAAGTCGGACCCCGGTTTGTGACCGAGGACGTGCGCGTCGATGAGCCCGCTCAATTTCTCCTGCGCCTTCTCGATCTTCCCCGCGATCCCGAGGAAGCCACTGTCCGAGACGTGCATACCCTGGAGTTCGAAGCGGGAGTCCAACATGAAGCCGAGAGACAGCTCACGCATCGGCTCGAGGTGGCGTTGCTTGATGTCGGCGACGACCTCCCGCCAGTGCAAGGTGCCGATCTCCCGCGAGAGGACGGAGAGGATGTCGTTCGTGTCGCCGAACTTGACGAAGTAGGCACCGATCAGCGGGTACGCCTTGAAGATGTCCGTCGACGTGCAGAGATCCTTCGCCCCGCGCGACAAGATGAGATTGGCGGCTGCGATCTCCTTGATCTCTTGTGCGGCGATGTAGGCGTCCATCACCATGAGCCCGAACGACTCTGCGATCTTGCTCGCCGACCCGACGAGCTGACCGCCGGGGAAGAAGTTCCCCGCGATCTGGAGCGCCGCCGACGCGGTGTAGATCCCCGCCTTCTGAGCCGACTCGTTGCGCCGACGTCGGAGCAGCTCGACCAAGGCCTGCGCGGCCTCCATCGCGTTGCCCGGGAGCACGAAGTGGATGTGTTGAGTCTTCACGGCGCGGCCCTGGAGCGCTCGCTGTACCGCGTCGACACCCTTCTGAACCCCCTTCGCGGCGGAGACAGCGCCCCCGACGAAAGGAATCGCCGCGAGCGCCATGTTGTTCAGGAATTGATTGCCGAGGACCGCGATGATCGCCGGGACCTCCGTTGGCGATGCAGCAGCGCCAGCGACCTTCTTGACGATGTCCGCAACCAGCCCCAGGGCGTCCGCCATCAGACCGACCTTGTCCGTGGCGCCCTTGACCGTCTGGACCAGCGGAGGCATCTCGCGGGCCTTGATCACGATCTTTCGACCGCCGAAGAGCCGAACGATACTCGAGTACCGGTGCTCGATCAGAAGGGCGCGCAGCATACGCGTCTCTTCGCTGATCCCGCCCTGCAGCAGGTCGTCCACCTCGGCGCGGAGGGTGACAATGCCGCCCTTGGCGTTTCGGGAGCTCTTCTCCCAATCGGCGCCATTCTTGGTTGCGAGATAGACGATATAGGTGTCGAGCGCGCTCTTCAGGGTCCGAGCGGTCGATTCACATGGATTGAGGTGGTAGGCCTTGAGACCATTGTCGACACCACTCAGCTCGCTGCCGCGCCAGTTGAAGCGCTCGTAGGTGAGGTCGTACCACTGTTCGTAGGTGATGATCGCCATTGTCGTCCTTGCGGTCGGTAGGCAATGGAATGCCCCTATGGCATTCCCCGCGCACCGCATATTACCAGAGCCCCCACAAGAGGGTGCAGATCACGCCCCAAATGAAGCTGGAGTCTGGACTGCTCTGACGTCCTCTCCTACTGGGCTCCGGGGGTGACGCCAGAGGTCGCGAGTCCGCGCTCTAGAACCGCGTTCAGAGGAAGAATCGACAGGTCGCGCCGAGTGCGTCGAGCTCCCTTTGTGCAGCGTCAAGCGCCAAGTCCTCCTGAACAGGATCGCCGAGCTCGCGATGGCAGCGCGCGGCGACTCGGCGAGCCCACGCGACGCCGAGGCCGAGGCCAAGGCGGGCGAGCGCCTCTTGGGCATGGTCGAGCAGTGTCAAGGCCTCAGTAGGACGCCCCGAGACACATAGCGCCGCCGCGGTGATCGCGTCCACTTCGGCGAGCCCGGCGGGGACGGGAAAGGAGGCCCAGATGGGCCGAGCGCGCGCCACGCAGGCCAGCGCATCGTCGCTCCCCCCCGGCAGTCGCAGCGCCACACGCGCCTGCCCGTTGAGCGAGCGAGCGACGCCCAGTCGCGACCCGATCTGCGCATAGAGCGCCTCGGCTTCGCGGAAGCGTGAGAGCGCTAGGGCGTGGTCATCCTCTCGCTCGGCGATAGATCCTTCGAGCGCCGTGGCGTCAGCTTCCCCGCCGGCCAGGTCGCGGACCGCACAGAAGTGTCGCGCTTCCGTGGCCAACCGACGAGCAGCGGCGGTGTCGCCGGTCCAAGCGACGGCGTCGGCGCGGTTGGCGAGCGCGGTGGCTTGTCCCCGGCGATCGCCGAGCCCCTCGAAGGTCCGCTCGACTGCCTCGAGCGCGGAGATGGACTCCGAGACAGGGCGGCGGCCGATCTCGAAGGCCGCGAGACCACCGCTCGCGAGGGCCTCACCCGCCCGCCAGCCAACGTCACGTGCGCGCTGGCGCACCGAGACGAAACCCTCACGGGCTTCAGCGACATGGCCACCCATCGCGTCCGACTGCGCCCGCATGAGCGCGACCGACAGCGATTCCCGAATGAGTCCGAGCGCTTCGAAGCGCTCCGCGGCCGCGGCGAGCTTCCCTTGAGCCGACGCGATGTCCCCCGCGTCGAAGGCCAGCGCTGCGAGGTTCGCGAGATCGGCGGCGATCCCCGCCGGGTGACCAATGGCCTCGTGGAGGGCGAGGCTCTGCTGATAGGAGGCTTCGGCCAGTGTTCGGTCGCCCCGAGCCGCGTGGACATGGCCGAGGTTTGTGTGCGCCGCCGCGAGCGCGCGCCGATCGCCGGCCGCTTCGGACGCACGGCGTGCCTCGTCGTAGCAGGCCGCCGCGTCATCGAGGTCGCCGAGCGCCCGCAGGAGGCCACCGAGGTTCTGGAGCGCCGTCCGCGTCCCCTCGTCGAGTCCATGTTCCCGAGCAAAATCGAGCGCTTCTTGAAATCGGAGGCGCGCCGACTTCATGTCGCCACTCGCGCGTGCGACCTCGCCGAGCGCGTTCAGCGCCGTCATCTGACCGATCGGAGACCGCGCCGGCCCTGCCGGGATCATGGTCCCCGATGGCAGCATGACGGCCTCCCCTGAGAAGGCCACGAGCGCGGCCTCGAATGCGTCGCGTGCGGTGTCGTGTTCACCACGCCCGAGGGCGAGATAACCGAGGTTCCCGAGGGCTTCCCCGGCGCCGAGCCCTCGCCCGGCCGCTTCGTGCGACGAGAGCGCTTGCCGAAAACGCGCCGCCGCCTCCGCCACGCGCCCCCGCTCCTTGCAGATGAGCCCGAGGTTCATACACGCGGCCGCCCCAACTGCGCTCTCGTGCGACGCGAGTTCACTCGCCTTCAGGAACCACGTCTCAGCGGCGTCGAGCTCTGATCGACCGAGCGCGAGCGCGCCGAGGTTGTTGGCCGCGAGCGCCGCGCCCTGCGTGTCGGCCGCGTCGGTGAGGAGCTTCGCCGCCCGTGCGTAGTGCGCCTCAGCGTCTGCGAGACGCCCAGAACGCCGCGCCGCCATCCCCGCTTCGAGGCTGGCCCGCCCTTCGGCGATGAGGCGCTGGCGTTGCTCACGGTCCGGTCCCGAGTGCGTCAAAGTACCAATACTCCGATGGTCGAAAGCCCAATTCCCGTCGCACCCGCCACTCGAATCGCAGCCCTGTTGGGATCGAAGACAACGTCTGCGTCTACGAACTCGGGATGACGTGTCGCCCGAAGCGCCACGGCGACGTTGTACTCGGAGATCCAGCCTCGCGTCGATGCCCACGCCGCTAGAGCGAGACACCAGGCCTCCACGACGTAGCCACGCAGCGCATTGACGGCAAGCCGCGACTCAGGCCCTGGCCGTATCGACGGGGCGAGCCAAACCATCAGCAGCGTGGATAAGCCGAGTCCGGCGAGGGCCAGGTAGGCGTAACGGTTCAGCGCCCGCACGGGCGGAAGGGGAGCCACACGCTGTAGCCCGCCCGCCCAAAGTGCTGGCAGGAGCCAGGGCACGCCCCACACGAGCCAGCCAACGTAGCCAGAAGACGTCACGCGGCGACCTCCGGCCTCACGGCTCCGGATACAGGGTGCAGTACGGCGTTGCGATCGACTCAGCCAAGGTGTCGGTGGTGACCGTCGCCGCCTGCGGGCAGGTCTCGTCCGCAGACCAGGGGGCCCACTCCGCTGCGACGCCCATGGACGCGGCGTGGGCGGCCCAACGCGCGTAGCCGCCGTCCTCCATGCGGAACACGGGCGGCTCGTTGCAGGTGCTCGTCTGCGCGTCGTAGATGGACTGCTTGGCGAGATCCATGACGACCTCGTACATGGCCGGATTGGTCGAGTTCCAGCAGCAGGTGCGCGACTGATCGTAACGGAGCTCGGCGAAGACGTAGTCCTCGAGTAGGCGGTACTGCCGATCGGTCTCGGCGCGGTCCGTTCCGTAGTCCTCTGCCATGAGCTCGTAGAGCTTGCCGAAGGCCTCCTCGCGCCCGGCGCGGGCCGAGCAGCTCGCCGGAAGCTCCCGCAGGTGCTGACGTTTTCCTTCGATGACATCCAGGATCCCAGCCAAGCGCTCCTCCGGCGTGGGCACGCCCAGGAGCTGCTCGAACTCGGCGGTGCGGGCGGCGATGGCGGCGAGATCGGTGTGGTTGACCCAGACGCCGAGGTCCGACTGCGGGATGACGTTGCGCCACCGGCCGTTCTGCACGACCGGCGTGCGCCAACGTTTGATGCCGCCGCCGAGCGCCGCGTAGGGGCCGTCTTCGTCCGAGTCGCCCGGTCCGCCCGTGTATTCGCTGGTCAGGTAGCTCTTCGAGCTCGCGGGCGACGACCAGACCGGCTGCCGGCGCGGCATGGAGCCGCTCATGAGCTCGACGTCGAGGTTCTGCTCGAAGCCCGGGATCGGCGCGACACGCTTCACAACCAGTGTGTGGCCGATCCCCTGCCTCTGCCACCGCTCGACCAGTACGTCCCCTTCCCGAATGTCCGCCGCTGCGAGGTTGAAGGTGTTCCAGTGCGACGACAGGTGGATGGACCCGGTGTAGGTCAGCAGAACGAAGAGGAAGTGGCCGACGCGCTTGTTCAGGAAGACCTCGTCGAAGTAGGCCCCGGCGTAAGCGCCCTCACCGAGCCACGCGTTCTGGTCGTCGCCGGACGGCGTCAGCTTCCGTGCACGCAGCGCCGAGTCCGTCGGCCACGCGGCGAGGGCCGCCGCGGCCGAGAGCGCGCTGTGGTCCTTGTAGCGCACCTTGTAGCGGCTGAAGCGCGGGTCCGGGCCGTTATCGGTGTAGACGCCGAAGTGCCCGAAATGCAGGTTCTTTCCGTTCTCGGACGCTGTCAGATAGAAGGGGAGCCCGTACCACGACGCAAAGGACGCCCGCAGGAAGACCGCCGTCTCCGCACACTCGAGCTGCGGCGCTTGAACGCTCTTCCCTTGGGGGGTTGTGAGCGAGAAGGTGGTCTTCCAGTCGTTCACGGCGTGTTTCGGCATGGAGGCGACCCACGCGGCGTACTTCTCATCCCAAGTGAGCCCGCTGTTCGCCGGCCACGCCATGCCGGCGGCCTTGGCCTCGGCCGTCGTGGTGTCTGCCCACTGGTTCCGGACTTCCCAGACCGCATGGTCCTTGCTGGTATTCTGGACGGGCCCCTTGATGCCGGTCGCGGCGTCGCCCTTCTCGTCTTCGGGAGCCACGCCGAGCAGCGGCTTGCCGTATTCCGGATCGATCTCGGCCGCGAGCCCCAGCTCGCTATCGTCGGCCGCGACGGTCTCGGGGGACTCGCACGCGGACAGCGCCAGAATCAGGGTCAGTGGGACAAGTCGTGCGGCGACGTTCATGGGGCGGCCTCGGGCTGGGGTCTACGCGTCCAGCGACGCGCGCCCTAGCACGAAGTAGGCCATTCCGGACAAATCAAAAGATTCTTAGCACTTAGGTACCAGGTGAGGTCTTCAGACACCAGACCATCTCGTCAGCCACGCCGCTCGCGACAGACCCAGCATCAATAGCCACGCGGGCGCCCCTCCGAGTCGAAGGAGACGATCCACGTTCCATCGTCCGTCCAAAGGGCGCCCAAGTATCCCGACTCCGTGGGGACGATGGACAGCGTGCGTGGGTACGTGAACTCGGCGTTCGAAAGAGAGGGTTTCATCCACCGCCGTTCATCAAGAACCGTGCCACCCGACGATGCCCTGTTGGCGCTTCGACATGATCCTCAAGTGATGACTTTCGCCCCATCGTGTGGAATTACTCCACAGCCAAAGGGGCCGCCGGAAGAAAGTCCTAAGCCCCGGAATATCCATGGCCGAAGCCTACTTATCCACAGCCTGCCTCCAGCTCCCGTTCGGGCCTTGGGGACTTGGCGAAGGGAGCTCCAGACCGACCCGTGCTGCCGACCTCGCTCCGCTGGCGCCGCCTCGACGGCACGCCACTCGACCTCGGCCGCATCGCTTCGGGCGAGCTCGACTCTGGACCTCGGCACGCTGCTCACCCGCGCGCCGCTGCCAGTCGGAGCCCGACCATGGACGTGCTTTTCCTGATCGCCACGACCTTCGCTCAGCCGGCGACGTCGACGTTCGTGCCCGCCACGGCGGCGGCGCTCGCCGTCGCGCCCCTCGTCGGCTGCACGACGTTCGATGGGCACCGGCGCCGACCGCCGGCCCGGCTGGTGGTGGAGCCCGCCTACTTCGACGACGAGATCGAACGCGCAGCGGAACCGCAGCCCGTGGTGGCGCCACGGGCGAAAGTCCCGAGCCCAAAGCCGGCGGTGGCCGATGACGATGCCCCCCGTGCCACCTCGCCCCACTCCCCCGCGGCCGAACGCGCCGCCGCGTCCTTCCCGAAGGTCCCCTCCGGCCTGTCGCGTTCCGGCCGCGAACGGTGCAAGGAGGTCCTCGCCCTCGCCGAAGGGGTCGCCGAACGCCACGGCCTCGACCTCGGGCTCGTGATGGCCGTCGCGCGCGTCGAGTCCGACTACGTCACCGAGGTGAAGAACCGCACGACCGGCGCGACCGGCCTCATGCAGCTCATGCCGTCCACCGCGAAGTACATGAAGTGCGGCGACCTCGACGATCCCGAGGACAACCTCGAATGTGGCGCCCGCGTCCTGCGCCGCTACCTCGACTTCTTCGGCGGCGACGTCCTCTACGCCGTCGCCGCCTACCACGCCGGGCCGAAGTGGGCTGGCAAGGCACGCGACGAGAACCTCCTGCCGAACAACTTCACCTACGTCGAGAAGGTCATGCGCCTCCGCACCCGCTTCAAGCGGCAGGGCTGCGAGTGAGGCCCGGCTAGCTCGATCCTCCCGACGGGAGTGATAGAGTCCCAGCGTTATCCATGACACGACGGGAGTCGACTTGAACGCGGACGCAGGTGAGAGACCCCGAATCGCCACACGGCCCCGCGAGTCCGCCTCGCCACCGGCAGTGCCTCGAATCGTCCCGTCCCGCCTCGTGAGGCTACTCTGGCCCGCCGCCGACGAAGACGGCGTCCTCGAACAATCCGCGAGCCGCGACGAACACGCCGACTTCGAGCGATACTGCACCTACCTGCTCCAGCGCAGCGGCCCCCGGCTCTTCGGGCTCCTGGCCGCCGTCGTCCTCGTCACGTGGCCGGTCGACGTGCTTCTCGCGGGACCGACGGGGCACACGGCTAGCCTCGCCGCGCTTCGCGTCTCCGTCCTCATCTTCCTCGGCGGCGGCGCCATGGTCCTACCACGCCTGCCCGCGTTCGAACGACTCCCCGAATGGCACCTCGCCGCTCTCGCCGTCCCCGCCGCGGTGCTCGCCGCGTGGTTTGCGTCCGCCCTCGGTGGCTTCGATAGCCCCGTCTTTCACGTCCTCAGCCTCGTCCCACTCCTCGTCGTCCTCTTCCCCGGCTCGCTCCGTTTCCGGGTCGCCCTCACCACTGCACTGGCCGTAGTGGTCTGGGTCGTGTTCGCGCTGCGCCCGGACGGCCCCGTACTCCGCCAAGGCGCCGCCGCGCTGCAGCTCGGTCTGGTCACGCTGTATAGCGTCGCCCTCGGCCAGCTCGTCTTCATGCTCACGCGCACCAACTTCCTCGTACGCCATCGCCTCGGCGTGCAGGAGCAGTGGCTGCGTGAGCTGAACGAGAACCTCGAAGCGCACGTCGCCGACAAGGCGCTCGAACTGCGCCGCCTCGCGCGCCACCTCGAGACGACCCGCGAAGACGAGCGCAAGTGGATCGCCCGCGAGATCC
>JADMJS010000653.1 GCA_018780435.1 Myxococcales bacterium | reverse complement strand
TCGTCATCCACAACCCGTCGGTGAGCTTCGAGCAGCGTCCGACCATCTCGCCGGATCAAGCGTTCGTGGGCGAGTCGGAGACCCTCATCGTTGCGGCGCCAATGCGCTTTCCGACGACGGACGTCCCGGGCCCCGTGGAGCTCTGGCGAGTGAACGACAAAGGCGTGAAGCAAGGCGCGACACCGGTCGAGGACCTGCTCGATAACGGAAACCTGAGTAACTGCGACGAGATCCAAGGCGACGGCGTGTTCAGCGGCTGCGTCAAGGGCTTCAAGTGCACCGACGAGGCCAACGCCTACTTCGCCGTCACGACGGACGTCACGATCGGCAGCGGCGCGAACGAGAAGACCTTCGAGGCGATGTCACAGCTCCTTCGTGTCGAGTGCGGCAAGCGCATCGACGTCGACGAGTGCGGCGACGGCAAGATCCTGCTGAAGAAGGCCAAAGAGCTCTGGAAGACCGAAGCCGACAAGGCCGGAGCGGAGGCACCCAAGCCGGGTTCTCCCGAAGCGGCCGCGATTCGCGACATCGTGCTCGACTGGGTCCGCGCACAACCCGAGGTCGCCTCGGCCGGCGCCGCCATGGGCAACGGGTCGGGCCTTTGGGTCGAGTTCAAGGGCGGCTTCCTCGGTGCAGTGACCCTCGGGGACGAGGGCTATCGCGGCGGAGCGAGCGTGGCTGCTGCCCAAGCCGTCGCCGCCATGTCGGGCACGGAGAGCCCCTTCGCCGTCGAGAACATTCTCTCGAAGAAGGCGCTCGTGCTCGCCCCGTACAACAGCGAATTCTCGGCGAACGGCGGTGACGAAGCCGAGGAGATCGCCGCGTGGCTCGGCGAGAGCACCTGCCCGACGAACGCAGTGGACGGCGCCATCCTCACGAGCGAAGCGGACCTCCGCTATTACCGAAACCAATACCTTTACGGCATGATCGCGACCACCACCCACGGTGAGGCCTTCTTCGGCGACATGGCCCCCGAGGTCATCGCCAGGTGGGACTGGGACCACGAAGGCGGCCAGGAGGTGCTTTGGACCGGAGAGGACATCTCCTGTGGCAGCTTCAATGGCAGTGGTGGTTCGTGTTCTGCCGACAGCGACTGTGACAATGGCGGCGAGTGCGTCGTCACCAGCACGTCCGGCGGCCGCTGCATCGACCGCACGCAGATGGATCTCCGCAAGGGCCGCGTCATCCTCACCGACGATCAGTGGGCCTTTTCGGCGCCGTTCGTCAGCCGCCACGCGCGTCTCAAGTTCCCGAAGTCGCTGGTCTATCTCGGCGGGTGCCGCACGCTCTACAACGGCACGCTCGCGGCGGAATACCTAGCCGGCGGCGCACTCGCCGTGTTCGGGTACAGCGACTACGTGACCTCGAACTTTGCCTACGAGACCGGCAAAGCGATCTTCGACTTGATGGTCAAAGAGCAGCAGCTCTCGGGCGAGGCCTTCGTACAGGTCCCCCACCAGGATCCCGTCACCGGCGCGCACGCCCGCCTCTTCGGCGCGACCTCGCTCAGCATCAGCGACGCCTCGATCATCAACGCGGGCTGGGAGTCGAGCGACCTCACCGGTTGGAACCGCAGTGGTGACGGCCGCGTCATCAATCGGCTGGGCCTCGAAGACCCCGTCGCGGGCAAGTACATGGCCATCATCTCAACGGGGCTCGGCTTTACGGACCTGACCGGCGAGATCAACCAGAGCTTCTGCATCCCGGCGGGCAAGACCACGATGACCTTCTACTGGAAGTATTACTCGGAGGAGTTCAAGGAGTTCTGCGGCTCGCAGTTCCAGGACGGCTTCGAAGCCAGCCTCGAAGGCGATCTCGGGGTGCTCGAGCTCGAGAACCTTCGCGTGGACGACCTCTGTCACTACGAGGACGGCTCGTGCGGGACGTGCGCGAACCCGGAGTCCGGCAACTGCAAGTGCGGCAGCGACTACGTCGGACTCACGGCCGCCGACGTCCAGTTTGACCAAGGTGGCGTCTTCATGACGCAGTGGCAGACGCACAAGCACGAAATCACTGCGTTCGCAGGTGCCGGTCCCGTGCAGCTCCGCTTCTTCACCACGGACACCGGTGACTCCATCTACGACACCGTCGTCCTCATCGACGACGTGAAGTTCGACTGATCCCGACGCCCTCGGGGGTGACGCGCCACCAGTGCCTCGCGCTCACCATCGGCGTCATCGCCGCCTTCATCGCACTGACGCGTGGACTCTGGGCGGGCGAGACCCTCTTCTTCCACGACGCCGCGACCATCGCCCGCCCGCTCATGAGCGCGGGCGTGGAAGCGTTCTCCCGCGGTGAGCTCCCCCTTTGGGATTCGTCCGTCGGGATGGGCACGCCTCATCTTCAGAACCCCATCCTCGCGACCTTCTACCCGCTCCTGTGGCCGCTGGCGGCGTCTCCGCGGTCGGTGCTTCTCTTCAACGCCATCGTGCTCCTGCACCTCGCGCTCGCGGGCGCGGGCGCCTGGCGCCTCGGTCGCGCGCTCAAGCTGGACGACGCCGCGTGCGCGCTCGGCGCCGTCACGTTGGCCTTCTCGGGCGCACTCCTCACGTCCACCCACTTCGTCTATCTCCTCTTCGGCTGGACCTGGGTGCCGTGGGCGCTCGCCGGCTTCGCGCAGACCGATGTCCCGCCTCCCAGCCGCGCCGTCACCATCGCCATTCCCGTCGCCCTGGTGCTCCTTTCGGGCTGCCCGGACGCGGCCGTCGCGCTCATCGTCTTGGGACTGGCACTGCTCATGGCCGAGCGCAGCACCCGTCGCCATAACCACCAGGGTGCCCCCGCCCCCTCGCTGCGATGGGTCGCCGCCGGGCTCGCGGTGGGCGTCGCCATCGGGATGCTGCAGTGGGCACCGACCCTGGCGTATTGGCCGGAGTCCGAACGCGCCGGTGGTGCCGCCGGGGCGGGTGAAGGACTCTGGTCGCTCCACCCCGCTCGGCTCATCCAATTCATCCTCCCCGGCTTCTTTGGCCACCTGACCCCAGTCAACGGGTACTGGGGCCAAGCCTTCACGGACACGCTCTCCGACGGAACCTTCTTCTTCCCCGAGCTCTACCTCGGCGGCGCCGCGCTCTGCTTGCTCCCACTGGCGGTTACCGGACAGCGACGCCAGCTCGGGCGCTGGGTGGTGGCGGCTACGGCGCTCTTCGTCTTGGTCTCGCTAGGGCGACATGGGCCCGTGGACATCGTGCCACGCGTATTTCGGTATCCAGAACGTTGGATGTTCGGCGCGTCGGTTGGATTGGCGTTACTGGCGGCGATCGGTCTGCACGCCCTCCCCTCAGCCAGCCCTACCGCCCGCATCGCCGCCGGCGCCATGACGGGGCTGGTCGCCGCAATCGGCCTCACGGTGCTCCTCGCGGACGCCCCCCTGGCCGATCTCGTCGCACGGACCTCGCTGGTCCCAAACGTCGACGCGGCGCGCGGTGATCAGCGGCTCGGTGCTTGGATCGCCCTCGGCGGTGCGGCGTTGCTCAGCGTCGCACTCATCCGTCCTCGGTGGCACGTGCTCGCACTCATCGCGACTCTCGTGCAGCTCACCGCCGCCCACTGGCCGACGATTTGGACCGCGGCGCCCGAGGTCCTCGATGGGGCCTCCGCCCGGGTCGTCGCGCGCCTCGGGCCACCGCCACTGCGCGTGGCGAGGCACCCACAGCTCGACCAGGTGCCGCTCCACGCCGACGCCGCCGGCCTGTGGGCCACCTGGGAACGACACGCCGCGACGTTCCGCGGCAATCTGGGTCGTCACTACGACCTCGCCGTCCTCCACGACGAGACCCCCGCCCGGATCGCGCACCCACTCTCGCCCGAGACTGCCTTCTGGAGCGATCCGGTGGCCTTCAGTCGCGTGTTCGGCGTCGAACGACTCCTCGTGAGCGCGATGGATCCGCCAGCCGAGGTCGCCCGTGCGCTCGGAACGGGCCTGATCCCGAGCTTCGGGATCCGTTCGCTGGATCTCGGCGTCGCCACCCCCAAGGAGGCTCCCTTTCCCGGCGCCTTCTGTATCGGCGCGTACGACCACGTGGACGCCTCCGACGTCCGAGAGGGCGCCCTGCGGCCCCTCGAACGTGTCCCGGTAGAGTCGCCCTCGGCCCTCCCACCCAGTCCCGGTGGGCCCGCGACCGCGTGCGCCATTGTCTCGGCCCCAACGGGTTCGACTCGCCATGCCGAGGTCACGACCCCTGCCCTCACGCTCCTGGTCTTCCAGACGGCGTATGCACGCGGTTGGTCAGCGACCATCGACGGGGACGATGCGCCCATTCTGCGGGCATACGGGAGCCTCGCGTCCGTGCTCGTCACCCCTGGCCAGCACACCATCGAGCTGCGCTACGAGGCGCGTGGGCTGCGGGTCGGCTGCTGGGCGGCGGGAGCCGGACTGGCAGCCCTGCTGGCGCTGATCGCGTTTGGGGCTCGGTCGAGAATAAGTGGGAGGGTTGACCGCGCCGCGCCCCGCCCGGCTCGGGCCAAGTCCGAAGACATACTCCCCGTATTTCGAGGACTTGGAACGAGCCGGGCGGGGATGCGGCGCCAGGCAAGCCGAACCACTTATTTTCGACCGAGCCCCTAGCCGCCGAAGAGCGCGTGCCGAGCCATCTTGACTCCCAGGCGCGCGTGAGAGAGCAACGAGGAGACGTTCCGGTGGGAGGCGAGTCGACCTCGGATGTAGCGCGGACGCAGGTAGAACTCGCGGTAGAAGCGCCGCGCCTCTTCGGGGAGCTTCTCCGCGCCGAGCGCGCGGGTCTCGGACGTGCGGCCGCCCGACCAGCGGAAGTGATCCGGATCCGCATTGAGGCCGGCTTTGTCCTGGCGTTTTCGAAACGCCGTGGTCGGCATAGGCGCCGCCACGTTGACCTGTACGTAGTCGAGCTCATTGTCGATGGCGAACGCGATAGAACGGTCGATGGACGTTCGGTTGTCGCCTTCTAGCCCGACGATGAAAGTACCGCTGACCTCGAGGCCCGCGGCACGCGCCCAGGTCGTCGCTTGCCGTCCCTGAGCGACGGTCGTGCCCTTGCCGGTCTTCGAGAGGATCGCGTCGTCCCCGGACTCGAAGCCGAAACAGACCTGCGTACACCCGGCCGCCGCCATGAGCTGGAGGAGGTCTTCCGTCACGGTCGACGCCGTCGCGAAACAGCGCCACGTGAGATCGTGTCCCGCGGCCAGGATCCCATCACAGATCGCGGCGACCCGGTCGTGATTCCACGTGAACGTATCGTCCCGAAAGTTGAGCTCCCGCATTCGGTACCGCACGACCAGCTCTTCGATCTCGGTGAGCACGAGGTCGACGGGCCGGGGCCGCACTTCACGCTTGTTCCATATCTGCGTCGGACAGAAGGTGCAGTGGTGTGGGCACCCGCGTACCGTCGCGATGGTCGTACACGGGAGCCGTCGGCTGAATGGGATGGTGTAGCGCGACAGGTCGAGCAGATCCCGCGCCGGCAAGGGATAGCTCGCCCAGCCCGGCGGCAAACGACGTTCAGTCGTGACCATCTCGCCCCCCTCGAGGTACGCGAGGTTGGGGATGGACGACGGGCAATCCCCACGTGCGAGGAGCAGCACGGCTTCTTCCGGCTCGCCCAGGATGACGGCGTCCAGAGGACACGCCCGCAGGACGCGTTCGGGCGTCGCGGTGACGTTCGGCCCGGCGATGACGATGATCGTCGTTGGGAGGGCGTCGCGCAGCAGGCGCACGAACGCGAAGTCGTCGTCGATGCTCCCCCAGGCCGACTGAAACATCACGAGCCGCGGCGGCGCCTTACGGAGCTTCTCGACGACGACCGGGTGCGGGAGGCCGAGAACATTGGCGGCGATCAGCTCGACCGGGATCCCATCGCGCCTCAAGACCGCCGCGGTGAAGGCGAGTTCGAGGGGCGGATACGGGCATGAGAGGGGGACCTCACCACCGAAATTGTCCCGTAGGAACAGGACCTTGCGACCATCGATGATCGCCAGTGGGTCGATGAGTACGACGCGGTCGTCCATGGCGAGGTCTACTCCAGACGGGCGAAAGGCGCCCGAGTCGTCCGAGCTCGGCCGGTACGGTGGGCCGCTCGGGCCCGGAGGATAGCAGCGCAGGCGGCCGTGGCGCGATGGATTTCCCGACCTGCGGTCGATGCGAAGGACCCGCCACTCCGGCTCAACTTCCTGTTGACCAGCCCCCCCTCGTGGAGTAGCTTCCCCCGCCCCAGCGAAGTGCGTCTTCGCGGGGCGGGCGCCTTGCGTCCAAGCAATCGAGAGAACGAGAGGTCCGTCATGCCGAAGTGCGAACTCACCGGAAAGAAGCGGTACGCTGCCAACAACGTCTCGCACGCGAACAACAAGACCCGGAAGTTCCAGTACCCGAACGTTCAGGCCAAGCGCCTGTGGGTCCCGGAAGAGGAGAAGTTCGTGCAGGTGACCCTGTCCACGCGCGCCCTCCGGTCGGTCACGCGCACGGGTCTCTACTCCTTCATCCGGAAGAACGGCCTCTCCTTCAAGGAGTTCGGTCTCTCCGGCCAGGGCAGCTGAG
>JADMJS010000156.1 GCA_018780435.1 Myxococcales bacterium | reverse complement strand
ACATCGTCGCGCGCCTCGCCCTCGCCGATCTCTTTCCGGCGGACGGCGCCCCGCAGTCAGCTCTCCAGAAACTCACCAAGAAGCGACGCGTGGAGCTTCGTCGTTGAAGTTTATCAAAAGTTTTATTAAGTTTCATCGAATCACTTCCAAAGAACACCACCAACCGAGCCCACCCGACCCACCGAACCGAGAAAAAAAAACCCAACCGAGACGATTAAAACCTTGAACCGAGCGCCGGCTCAACTCAGATTGGCGCAAGAATGAGCTCTCCGTCGTCGCCTTCCATGCCGTCGGCCAGCGAGGCACTCGTCCTGTCGGCCATTCAGTTCGTGCGCGCCGACTTCTGCGGCATCGGCCGCGAACTCGCCAAAGGCAAGCAAGTCAGCCCTGTGTTGATCCGCCAGATGCACAGCCGCTGCATCACAGCGCTCCAAGGATTGCTCGGCGACGCCGACTTGATCGGCATCCTGTCAGCCGCATCGCTCGAGCGCGTGAGCGAGGCGCTGAAGGACTTTGAGAACAAGGTCGCCTCGTCCGACAATCCGTTCACGCGCGCCGCCGACGCCGCCCTCAACCCGATCCGCACGCTGGAGTTTCGCAACGCGCACCAACAGCCGGCGATCCAGCCGACGCCCCAGCCGACGCCCCAGCCGGCGCCACAGCCCTTGACCGACGACATCAGTGGGGACGACGACAAGGACAACAAAGAAGAAGAGGTGGAGCAAAAGAAACCAAACGTCGCTGCGTCCGCCCCGGCGACGAAGAAGCGCGAGTCGCCCACCGGCCTCGATTCGTCCAAACGTGCGCGCACGGACCGCCTGCTGCCGTTGCCCACCGTGACTCGCGTGCTGCGCCAACGCAAAGTCACGCGCCCTGCCGTCGTCGACGGGCCGCGACCGCGCCGCACTTGCACAAAGACGGCGCGCGCAGTCACCCGCGACGACTACGACGACGACAACGACGACGACTACGACGACGACGACGACTCGTCGGGCTCGTCGTCGGGCTCGGGCTCGGTGTCCATCTTCACGCCGACGCCGTCGCAGTCGTCGAGCGCCCCGTGCGATGATTACTCAGAGTGAACAGCGTGACAGTGCGAGCCAATCGAGAGACGTCATCATTTGATTTTAAAATGGGCTTTGAGCTTGACGAGGA
>JADMJS010000134.1 GCA_018780435.1 Myxococcales bacterium | reverse complement strand
ACATTCGCATTCGAATGACGATAGAAGTCGATGTAGGCGTCGAGCACCTTCTGCGGCTTCTGCGATGTTGCGGCGCTGTCGAGATAGATGAGCGGGCGCGCGCGGGAGCCCTCCCCCATCGTGAGTGACATCGCGGGGAACTCGGCCCGTACCGCTTCGACGTCGAAGCTCATGGATGAACCTCGCCGCCGTCGACGGTGTCGAGATCACGTTCGCTCAGGTCGTCTCCATCCAGTCCGGAAGGGAGGTCGAGCCCGCCGAGCACATAACGTACGACTTCACCCGCGAGCCCCGCATTCGGGATCGTATCGGCGACCTCCCGAACGAACCCCGCGATGAGAAGCGCCCGCGCAGTCGCGGCGTCGAGCCCACGCGCCCGCAGGAAGAAGAGCTGAAGCGGGTCGAGCCGGCCGATCGCCGCACCATGGGCCGCCTTGACCGCGTCGTTGTCGATCTCGAGCTGGGGCTTCAGGTTCGCCTTCGCCGACGCCCCGAGGAGCAGGGCCTTCAGAGATTGATTGGCCGACGACTGAACGGCGCCACGACCGATGAGGACCCGCGCCACGACGCTGGCCACACCGCCATCGGCGATGAGGCTCTTCGTGGTCTGTGTCGAGGTCGCGCCGGGGACGGCGTGGTCGATGACGGTGTAGTGGTCGTGGCTGCACCCGGCCGGCGTCGCCGACAACGTTCGGAGGGCGGCGTGTGCGCCGGCACCACGCAGCGTCGCGTGGACTGCCGTCCGAGACGTACCGACGCCGAGCGAGACGACGTGCGAGTGGAAACGTCCACCCGCGGCGATGGTCGCGGCGACCGTCCCAAACTCGACACCCTCCGCCGCGTCGGGCGCTGAGTCGATCCAGCCATGCAGCCCAAGTCGGACGTGGTCCACTGTCGCGTGTGCGCCCACCACCACCTCGGTGACCGCGAGCCGCTCCGCGCCCGGATGCCCCTGATGCCGTTCGACGACACAGACCTGCGCGCCTGCTTCGGCCACGATCAGGACGCGTGTGTGCGTCACCCCACTCCGGGACGCCGAGATGACCAGCTCGATGAGCGGGACCTCGCCGGGGACCGGGCGACCCGCCGGAACGTGAACGTAGAGACCCGTGGGGAACGACGCGAGGGACGCGTGCAGGGACGGCTCGTCCGCGTCGGCGATAGCGCCGAGCGTCGTCACACCGGGAAGCTCGCGTGCGACGGCGTCGGCCAACGTCGTGACCACGAGTGCGTCAGGGACGCAGGACCGGGACGAATCCCAGACGCCATCGATGATCTCGAGCCGGGCAGACGGCCTCGCCACACCACGGGTCGGCAAGGCCCGGCCCGCGAGTGCCGTGCGGGCTCCGAGCCGAGTATAGCGCCAGTCCTCTCGCGCGGAGGTCGGGACTCCAGCGGCCTCGAGGCGACGAGCCGCGTCGTCGAGCCGGGTCGCGAGCCAGCCGGGCACGCCAGCCGGCCGAGCCTTCGGCAGGAACAGGGAGCTCACGGTGATGACACCCAGTCGTAGCCGCGAGCCTCGAGCTCGGCGACGAGACCCTTGTCTCCCGACCGCATGATGCGCCCGTCCTTCAAGACGTGGACCACATCGGGGACGATGTAGTCGAGGAGACGCTGGTAGTGGGTGATGACCAACATGGAGCGCTCCGGTGAGCGCAGCGCGTTGACCCCCTCGGCCACGATCCGCATCGCGTCGATGTCGAGCCCGGAGTCGGTCTCGTCGAGGATACAGAAACGCGGCTCGAGGAGCGCCATCTGCAGGATGTCGAAGCGCTTCTTCTCGCCGCCCGAGAACCCGGAGTTCAAGTCGCGGTTAGTGAACGCTTCGTCCATCCGCACGGACTCGAGCGTAGCGCGTAGGAACTTGAGGAAGGCGCCCGGATCGAGCTCGGCTTGCCCGCGCGCCTTCCGGACGGCGTTTACGGCCGCGCGAAGGAAAGGCTTGCTACGAACGCCCGGCACTTCGACCGGGTACTGAAAGGCCAGGAACACGCCGCGGCGCGCGCGTTCGTCCGGCCCGAGCTCCAGCAGCGACTCGCCACCGAGGCGAATATCGCCCTGGGTGACGGTGTAGCCCTCGCGGCCCGCGACGGCGTACGAGAGCGTGCTCTTCCCAGCGCCGTTCGGCCCCATCACGGCGTGGATTTCGCCCGCAGGGATGGTGAGGTTCAGTCCCGCGATGATCGGCGTCTCGCCGACGGTGACGTGCAGGTCCTCGATCTCAACCAGGTTCATCCGACGGCTCCTTCGAGGCTCACTTCAATCAGGCGTTGGGCTTCAACAGCGAACTCCATAGGGAGCTCTCGGAAGACCTCCTTACAGAACCCGTTGACGATGAGGTTCACCGCGTCCTCTTCCGAGAGGCCGCGCTGCATCAGGTAGAAGAGCTGGTCGTCGGAGATAGTGGACGTGGTCGCTTCGTGCTCGACCTGTGCCGAGTCGTTCTGCACTTCGATGTACGGGACCGTGTCGGCGGTACACGCATTACCGAGCAGGAGCGAGTCGCACTGCGTGTGGTTGCGAGCGCCGTCGGCCTTCTTCGCGATGCGCACGAGGCCGCGGTAAGTCTGCTTGCCGTGGCCGGCCGAGATCCCTTTCGACACGATCGTGCTGCGCGTGTTCTTGCCGAGGTGGATCATCTTGGTGCCGGTGTCGGCCTGCTGCCGGTGATTACTCAGCGCGACCGAGTAGAACTCACCGACCGAGTCGTCCCCTTGCAGGATGCAGCTCGGGTACTTCCACGTGATGGCGGATCCCGTCTCGACTTGGGTCCAGCTGATCTTCGACGCCCGACCGCGACAAGCGCCGCGTTTCGTCACGAAATTGTAGATGCCGCCCTTGCCGTCCGCATCACCGGGGTACCAGTTCTGGACGGTGGAGTACTTGATCTCGGCGCGGTCGAGGGCGACGAGCTCGACGACGGCAGCGTGGAGCTGATTCTCGTCTCGCATCGGCGCCGTACAGCCCTCAAGGTAGCTGACGTAGCTGCCCTCTTCCGCGACGATCAAGGTCCGCTCGAACTGGCCGGTCTTCTTCTCGTTGATCCGGAAATAGGTCGACAGCTCCATCGGGCACCGCACCCCCTTCGGGATGTAGATGAACGAGCCGTCTGAGAACACGGCCGAGTTGAGGGCCGCGAAGTAGTTGTCCGTGTAGGGCACCACGGAGCCGAGCCACGCTTTGATCAGCTCGGGGTGTTCACGGGCCGCCTCGGAGAAGGAGCAGAAGAGGATGCCCTTGGCCTTGAGCTGGTCCTTGTACGTCGTCGCGATGGACACGCTGTCGAAGACCGCGTCGACCGCAACGCCGGCCAGGATGGCGCGCTCCTGGAGCGGGATGCCGAGCTTCTCGTAGGTTCGGAGCAGCTCGGGGTCGACCTCGTCGAGCGACTTCAGGTTCGCCTTCACCTTCGGCGCCGACCAGTACGACATCGCCTGATAGTCGATCTTGGGATAGCCGACGTGGGCCCACGTGGGCTCTTCGAGGGTGCGCCAATGCCGGAAGGCCTTGAGCCGGAACTCGAGGAGCCACTCGGGCTCGTCCTTCTTGGCGGAGATGAAGCGGACGGTGTCTTCGTCGAGCCCGGGCGGCAAGGTCTCCGACTCGATGTCGGTGACGAAGCCAGCCTCGTACTTCTTCTCGGTGAACTCGGCGATGACTTCAGCGGACGCGCTCATCGAAAACACCCCGGGGCGCCCTCAAAGGGCGATCGCTCGCGACACGAGCGTTGACGCCACCACGCTCATTGCCGAAGATGCCGGCCTCCATGAAGCGTCGAGCGTTGTCGGCTAGGGCGACCCTAGCAAACTCGGACCATTCAGGTCCGAGTTCGGAGGGTAGCCCCAGCCCCCGGAAAGTCAAGGCTTTCGGTAGGACGTCAGGGACAGGGGAAGTTGGGGTTCGAGTAGCCGGGGAAGGTCGAGTAGCCGCCCGATGCGTCCTGCATGAGCGTCACTTTTGCCGACGGCCACTCGATCCGCGCGACGTCCCAGAGGTCACACCCGGACATGGGGATACCCGCTGCTTCGAGGACCAGCGAGCCGAAGATGTAGATGCGAACCGTGGCGAACGACTCCCCGTAGCCGTGGTCGCTCCAGTAGTGGACGCCAACGCCGTATGTCGCGCCGTTCTGAGGTTGATCGAGGTTCAGGTTCTCGGGGCCCGCGCCGTCGGTGTCGTCGCGATCGAGGCTCGGATCATCGGGGACGTTCGGGGCCAAGGTCCCCCAATTGGGATTTGGATTGAACCAGTAGGCGTCGAAGGGAATGTTGAACCATGGGTCGCCACCCGGCTCCGTCACCGCGTACTTCATGTGGACGAAGTGCAAGTCGAGGTCGGCTCCGGCTTCGACGCCTTCGTCCGTCTCGTCTGGGTCGTTTGGCGTCGTCCACGTGAGCTCGACGTGGATGGCCTCGTCCGGCACCACGAGGACGGTGGCTTGCCAGGGGATGCAGCTCTTGACGCCGCTCTCGCTCCACACGTCCAGGCTGAACTGGTAGGCGCCCGCCACGTTGGCTTCGAAGGTCGTGCTCGGAGTGGAGGCCGCCGGCTGAAACACCGACGCCGAGCCCGGGGGCTGCTGCACGGACCACTGCCATTGAGCGATGCTCTCCCCCGGCGCGTTGCTCTGCGTCGACGTGAGGTGCAGCTTCGTCTGCGGGATGACCTGCTCCCCCTCGGCGATCACCCCGACCGCGACCGGGCACAACGTCGAGGTCCCAAAACCACTGACCGGGACGAGCGTCTCCGCCTCCCAGGCGTCGGACTCGACCCGGATGAGCGCCTCGTCAGGCACGAGACCGTCGCCGTCAATGGCGCTCTCGGCGTTCGGGAGGTAGTTCACCGTGACGGTCACCTTCCCGTTCACCGGGATGACGAGCGGCGCCTCGGGCGACGGTGCACCATCCGGCAAGCCAGCGAAACCAAGTGCGAAATTGCCCGTGACATTGTCCGCGAAGGCGATCGACGTCACCGAGAGATCGCGGTTCCCACAGGACCGAAGCTCCACCGGGAGCGACGCCGGCTGCCCCACGAGCTTCGGACCGAACTGCACCACCGACGGCGCGACGTCGATGCACGGCCGGTTGGCGTTTCCGACGACATCGACTTGGTGTTGGCCTTCCGCGGTGTTGGCGTAGAGCAGGATTTGTGCGCTCGCCGCCGAGGGCCCCACGGGTGCGAAGTACACGCGGAGCACTCGATGATCCTGAGGGGCGATTCGCCATGGGGTCGCGAGCGCCGGCTCCCTCTGATCGTCGGGGAGGAGCGTCGGGGCGTCGTCCGCACTGTCTGTGGCGAGTCGGAAGTCGGGGTGCCCGGTGAACGACAGCCCCGTGATGATGGCCTCCGCCGCGCCCGTGTTGGTGATGCGGATCTCGCGAGCCGCCACCTCCCCGTCGGCCACCTTGTCGAAGTCGACGAGCGCCGGGGAGATTGAGAGCACCGGCAGCGTCGCCTCGGCTACGAGCGGGATGATCAGCGCTCGCTCCCGTTCCTCGAGAGTGTCGGTCGCGATGGCCACTGCCGCTGGCGCGATGGCCTCGTCGCCGAGCGGCCGCGTGAAACGCACCCGAAACGAGATGGACTCTGCCTCGCCGAGGACTATCGGTAACGTCGGGACGTCGATGAGCGTGAAGTCGGCCGCCGTGCTGGGGACGAGCGCGATCGACTCCACGGTGAGGAGCCCCTTCGGCGCGACATTCTGAACGCGGACGTCGGCGAAGGTCGCCTCACCGGGCGCGATCTCTCCCGGGTTGAAGGCGAGGCTGGGTATGTTCGAGACAGGGACCGGCACGTCGCGGAGCGCGAGCGCGACCTGACCCGAGACGACCTCGGAGATCCCGCCCCCGCCACCGCAGCCCGGGAGCAGTGGCAACGAGAGTAGTGCGAGCAGGACGGCCCAGAGAGCGCCCTGACGGGACGACATGATGCTGCCGCGGGGGCTCGGACACACCGAACCCAGCGGCAGGAAAGAGAGACGTTTCGCCCTCGAGACGGGCCCCCCGAACGAACGCACACGCGCGTTGACCGAGAGAGAGGACCGTCCGAGCAGAATCAACGAGAACAGCAGGAACAGACGGCGAATCATCGCTTAAACCTCCAGAGAGCACGAACGACGCGATCGACGTAACCTTAAGGTCACGCAATCGACGTGTTCGAATGACACGAGCCGTTACTCGGCTTGCACTCTGGTTTTGGTGGCATCCCGCGCCATCCGTCACGGGTGAGGCGGTCGAGACGGCCTCTGGCTCTTCTCGCGCCAAGACGCAAGGTGAGCTCATCGGTTGGCATCGACGAGGACGACGCGCTGTTCGTCGACGCTCCCCCTTCCTTTGCGCCTTGGCGCGAGGCCTCCGGCGCGAGTGCCAGGAGAACGAGCCCTTCAGGGACCCGACGACGTGTTGTAGGGAGGATTGGGAGGAGCGCGGCAAACGCCCCGGGCACGGGCCCGGGGCGGCGCGCATCACTCGGAGAAGTTCGGGTTCTGGTAGTTCGGGGTGATCTTGTACGCCCCG
>JADMJS010000777.1 GCA_018780435.1 Myxococcales bacterium | reverse complement strand
GAATACGAGAACGGCGTCGACGAGAATACGAAGTTCAAAGACGTCCTCGACTCGGCGGTGACCTACGTCACACAGAAATCGGAATGGCTGAACGCCACCCACGCGTTCAACGGTGCGATGATTCGCCTGACGCGCGTCGTCGGCGAAGACGTCACCCGGTACCAATGCCCGAAGACGCTGCCACCCGCAGCCCCTTCGTCCATCCCCTGAACCGGCGCAGCCTGTGCAGCAGCCCCCAAGGACCTCGACCATGAACGCACTCGCCCTCTCACTCGCACTCCTCCTCACTGGGACGGCTCTCGCGTCGGACCCGAAGGTGCTCGTCGAGTCGAAGTACGCCGAGATCAAGGCCATCGTCGCGACTGACAAGACCGACGCCGGAGTGCAGCAAAAAGTCACGGCCGTCCTCGAGTCCTTCACGGACTTCACCGAGTTCAGCCGCCAGACCATGAAGGGGAGCTGGGAGAAGCTGAATGACAAGCAGCGCACGCTCTTCACGGAGCGCTACCGCCTCCTCCTCCACAAGAGCTACATCAAGCACTTCAAGGCGGGGCAGCCGCTCGAAGTCGGCTTTCGCGGTGACGTCGAGGTCGTCGAAGACAAGGCGCTCGTCCCGACCACCGTCAAGAGCGGCGATACCGAGGCCGAGGTCGACTACAAGCTGGTGAAGAAGCCGGCGGGCTTCATGGTCTACGACCTCGTCATCGACGAAGTCAGCCTCATGCGAAGCTACCGAAAGCAGTTCAACGCCATCTTCGAGAAGGACGGCTTCGACGCGCTCATCAAGAAGATCGACGAGCGCATCGCGAAGAACGACACGAAGGTCGACTGAGAGGCATGGTCACCATCCGCACGGCGTGATCGACCTCTGCGCGCGGCCACGTCAAGGTGGCTCGCGCAAAGGAGTAGAGGGAGAAGCGACCTGTTCCCGTGGGCCCTCCTCACGGTCGACGCGAAACCGCGTTCGCGCATGCAAGCCGACCTTGTCGAGATCACGCAACACGTCAGCCGGTTTCGGCGTTCTGGCCGAGCTCCCTTTTGCGCCTTAGCGCGCGTGATCGGGCGGAGTACGCCGCTAGAAGGGCCGGCTCAGCCACGCTCTCCTGATAGCAGGTCGTCGTGAACCGGCAACGCCGCGTGCGACATGGGTCTCCCTGCGTCCGTTGGGGCGCATAGGTCCGATCGGAATGGCGCGATTGGCCAGCGTGGGCGCGCCACGGCGGTGTGAGGTGGGGCGACAACTTGCCGCCCCCACCCGAAGCGGCGCCCGCATCCCGAAATCGGTAGCATGGTGCGTCGAGTGGCCCTCGCCGTGCCTGGAGGATCCGTGTCTCGTACTCACAACTCGACGGTTCGCACTGCCGTAAGGGCGGCGGCGACGGTCTCGCTTGGCCTCGGCACGGCCGGCTGCAGCGGCACTGACTCGGCAGCGACGCCTGTCGCCGTCCAACTCGACTTCGCGGCGGTGGCCGGCGCGGTCGCGCTCGACTGCGACACCACGCTCAACCTCGGCGCTACGTCACGCCCCGCACGACTTCAGGATCTGCGCTTCTATGTGTCCGAAGTCGCGTTGGTGACGCGCGATGGCCAGGAGGTGCCCGTTGCCCTCGACGCCGACGGCGTCTGGCAATCCGACACGGTGGCGCTCCTCGACTTCGAGGCCGCCTGTGAGTCGAGCGGCACCCCCGAGACGCGCTCCAAGGTGCTGGGGACGGTCCCACCGGGCGACTACACCGGACTCGCCTTCGACCTCGCCGTCCCCTTCGATGAGAACCACCTCGACTCGACCACAGCGCCATCGCCGCTGAACGTGACGGCGATGTACTGGTCCTGGCAAGCGGGCTTCAAGTTCCTCCGGCTCGACCTCGGTCTCGACGGCAGTGGCGCCTTCAACTTCCACCTCGGTTCGGTGGGGTGCGAGTCGGACTCCGCCGTGCGCCCGCCGGACGGGAGCTGCGCCCGGCCGAACCATCCTCGCATTGTGCTCAGCGGCTTCGAGCTCGGGCGCTCGGTCGTCACGCTCGACATCGAGGCCCTCCTGGCAGAAGTACCGCTCGGCGAGGCAGAGGACCCCATGATGGGCTCCTGCCACGGCGCCGACATGCAGACCGACATCTGCACACCCGCATTCGCACGTCTCGGGCTGGACTTCGCCACGGGCAACACGACGGGGGCGACGTCGGCGTTCGCGCTCGCCGCGCCATGATGCGCCCCCCGTACGCACGAATGCGCGCAGAGGCTTCCCGGTTGCGACGGGCTCCGGTAAGGTACGGCTCGATGAACCTTGCCCGCGTGATCGGAACCTGCGTCGCGACCATCAAGTCCGAAGGACTCGAAGGCCGCCGGCTCCTCGTGATTCAGCCGCTCGACGAGCGCTACCGGCCGGTCGGACGGCCGGTCGTGGCTGCGGACGCCGTCCAAGCAGGGCCGGGGGACGTGGTGCACACGGTCTCGTCTCGCGAGGCCGCGCTGGCCTTCGAGCCCTCCTTCGTGCCAGTCGATTGCGCGATCGTCGGTATCGTGGACGCGGTCAACGTGAGCGAGGACGCCCTGTGATCTACGCGCGCGTCATCGGCAACGTGACCAGCACCGCCAAACACCCCGGCTATCAGGGCCGTGCCCTCATGATCGTCCAGCCGCTCGACGAATACGGCCAGCCGAACGGCGAGACCTTCCTGGCGGTTGATAACGCCCAGGCGGGCCCCGGTGACGACGTCATCATCCTGCAAGAGGGCAATGGGATCCGGCAGATCCTCGGCGGCACCCCGCCGATTCAACGACTCATCGTCGGCGTCGTCGACAGCGCCCGGCGCGACCACCCGGTCGGCACTGCCCTCGCGCGTCCCTCATGAGCGATCTGTCGCTCCCGGCGCTGAAGCGCCAACTGGTCAGTTATTCGCGCCGACTTTGGGATCGCGGCTACGTCGCCAACCACGACGGAAACCTGAGCGTGCGTCTACCCGCTCGCCGCTTCCTCTGCACCCCCACGTCGTTTTCGAAAGGTGAGGTCGGCGAGAGCGACCTGCTCATCGTCGACCCCGACGGCAAGCGCCTCGAAGGACGTTGGAAGCCCTTTGGCGAGCTCGGCTTGCACCTCACTGCGATGCGTGCACGCCCGGACGTCAACGTCGTCGTCCACGCCCATCCGCCGTACTCGACGGCCTTCGCGTGCGCCGGACGCGCCATCGACTGCGCCATCATCGCCGAAGCCGTCGTCAGCCTCGGTGACCGCGTGCCGCTCATCCCCTACGCCATCCCCGGCTCAGCCACCCAGCTCGAGACGCTGGTGACGGCGCTCCCGTGGTACGACGTCGTCCTGCTCGGCAGCCACGGCGTCCTGGCGGTGGGGGTCGATCTCGATCAGGCCTACCTACGCCTCGAGCTCGTCGAACATCTCGCCCAGATCCATCACCACGCCCAGGCGCTCGGAGGCGCTCGCCGCCTCCCCGATGGCGACGTTACGCGCCTCCTCCAGAAGCGGAAGGAAGCGGGGCTCGGACCCGAGGCCCGCGGCCTCACCGGCACAGCGCCGACCTTTTCGTAGTCCACGCTGACCCCGCCGCCGCCCAAGGAGACCTCTCGTCTCCTCACCACCCTCCTCGCGCTCGAGCTGGCGTCCGGCTTGCCCATGGGACTCGTCTCGGAGTTCGTCCCCGTCTGGGCGCGTAGCGAAGGCGCCAGCCAGGCCACGGTCGGCGCCCTCGGGAGCCTGGTCGGCCTCTGGTCTTTCAAGGTCCTCTTCGGGCCCCTCGTGGACGGCTTCAGCACGCTGAAGCGGTGGACCGTCCTCGCGCTGTTCGCACTGTCCGGACTCCTCGTGTTCGGTGCCCTCGCGCCCTCCGCCGTCATCCCGGCCCTCGTCGTGGTCGCGCTCCTCGGCGGCCTACAAGACGTCGCGCTCGATGGCTGGATCGTCGGGGCAACGCCGCCGTCCCTCCGTGCTCGCGTCGCCGGCGTGCGCGTCGCGGCGTATCGCAGCGCAATGGCCCTCGGCGGCGGCGGCGCCATCGCGCTCGGCGGTCGCCTCGGATGGGAAGCGGGCTGGTGGCTCGTCGCGGGTGGCCTACTCCTGGTCGGTGTCATCATCACCACACTCGACGAGCCCGTCCCGGCCGAACGCGTCACCGCGAAACGCTTCTTCGGCGACCTCCTGGCGTGGTGCCTCGAGCCGCGAACGCTGGCGATCCTGGTCTTTTGTATCCTCTTCAAGCTCGGCGACGCCGCCGCCGCCACCATGACACGGTCCTTCTGGGTCGACGCCGGCCTCGATACCGACCAGATCGGCCTCCTGGGCGCCCTCGGCGGCTCCGCGCTCACGGCCCTCGGCGCCGTCCTCGGTGGCGAGATCGCAAGCCGGATGGGCCTGCCACGCGCGCTCCTCGCCCTTGGCACGCTGCAGCTCCTCTCGAACGGGCTCTACGCCATCGTCGCGGCCGCGCCGAGCACCTGGGCCGTCATGGGCGCTGGTGCCATCGAAGCGCTCACGGCGGGCCTCGGCTCGGCGCCGCTCGTGGCCCTGCTCATGGGGTCGGTCGGGTCGGTTCAACCCGCGACGCGCTTCGCCGCCATCTCAGCCGCCGTCGGCATCTCCCGCGCGCTCGCTAGCCTCGTCTCGGGCTACGGCGCCTCGGAGCTGGGCTACGCGGGGTGGTTCGCGCTCACCATGGCGATCGGACTCCCCGGCGTGCTGCTCTCGCTCTCGCCATGGCCTTTTCGAGGACTGGAAGCGCGCGACGGCCCTTGATCGCGCTTTCGGGAGCGGAGCCACGCCGCTATGGTGCGCGTTGCAAGGAGCCTCACCGTGACACTCGCCCTCGGCGCCCCGCCCTACGAACTCTCCCGCTCTCCGGCTGCGGCCCGCGTCGGCGCGCTCGCCTCCGCCTCCGGGCTCCTGCTCGCGCACTTCGAATACCGCGTCGAGCTGCCGCTCCCGGAAGCATGGATCCCCAATGGTCGCGCTGACTTGGGAGACCCGCCGGGGTGGCAGACCGGCGTGCTCCCCGAGTCGAAGTACCACTCCTTTCGCCACGAACGCCGCCTCGGCTCTTTCCACCCGAGCCACCGTTCGAAGTGGACCGCCCACGAGCTCTGCCACGGCCTCCTCGGCTTCGCGTGGCGCCCCGGCGCGCCGCCCCTCTTCCACGCCCTCGCGGCCCGCCTCGCGGAGGCGCTGCCCGTCACACTTTGGTACTTCCTCGACGAAGACGGACTCGCGCGCTGCCAGGACCACGACGGCCCGCTCTTCGATGCCTACTGCGAGCGGTGCGAAGCCGTGCACGCCGCCGGCACCGGCCCGCGCCGCCCCGAATGGATCGAACGGGGACAAGTCTTCCTCGCTCGTGAGCTCGACGCCGTGCGCAGGTCTGCCCGCGAAGGCCGAATGATCCCAAACCGTTACGCGACCCTCGACCTCGGCAGCGATGGCCTCGCCTACGCGGCGTCCCATCGCGCCCGCCTCGATTCGCCTGAGCTCGAGCGATGGGTCGAGCTCTTCTGCCCACCCGGCTCCGGCCATCACCTGAGCCTCGAGGCGCTCGAAGCGCGGGTCATCGAGGTCGCCGCGGACCTGATGGGCGAGGGGCGGGCATCACCGCTCATGCCGACCGTGGCGGAAGGCACCGCGCGCGACCTCTGGATCGCGCAGGACGTCGGCTACCGGCTGCTGCAGATCCGAGCCGACACCGACGGTGACGCCGCGGACGCGCTCGATGACCTGGTCGAAGCGCTGGCGGCGACGCCTGCCGAGCTTGAAGGGCACATCGATGCTTATGCGGCGCTCGCGGACGAATACGAGATGCCGCCGGCCGAGGAGGTCTTCGCGGTCGGCTACCCACTCCCGCTTGGGCTCGGCCGGTCCGTGCGCCAGATCGCCGAAGGCCTCGAGACGGCGGCGCCCAACACGCTCGGCCTCCTCGGCGAACGGCTCGACGAGGTCGTGGGCGCCTTCGTGACCGCGGATCCCGTGGTGCGTCGCCCGCTGGCCCAACGCTTCGCGCGTGTGCTGGCGGACCTCGGCGCGCGCGGCGACGCCCTGCTCGCCGACGCGGCCGACCTCGCCCGCTTCGAAGCGGCGCTCGGGGGCCCGCCCGCGCCCGATCTTGAGGCGTTGACGCTCGTCGAGACCGTCGACGACGTCTCGGGCGCGGTCGTCCTGAGCCCTGCAGCGCGCCTCCTGCGCTTCGACTGGGACGTCCCGGGCTACATCGACGGCCTCATTACGCGGGACGACCGGCGGCAGCCGACGTCGCTACTCCTCGCACCCAACGCCGAGCGCGAAGTCGTCGTCATCCCCCTCGAAGAAGCCGAGGCGGCGGTGCTCGATTCAGCGGGCTCGAGCCCCTTCGATGCAGCGGCGTTGGCGTGTGCGCCCGATCTGATCGGGCTCGGCGTGCTACGGCCGATCCGATATCCGGTGTGAACTGCATCAGCGCCGCTTGACTTCCCCCCTTTCAGCGGCATCCTCGGCCGCCCTGATTGGAGGAACCATGCGTAAGTTCGCTCGAGTGCTGACGACTCTGGCTGTGTTGACCTCGGCCGCGTGCACCACCGCCGGCGGTGGTGGTGGTGACGACGACGGCGCCGACGCGACTGACGGCGTCACAGCCGCCGACGCGACGGACGGCCTCGATGGGATTAATGGTGTGGACGGAGTCGACGGCATCAATGGCGTCGATGGCGCCACCGACACGACCGACGGCACCGACGGGGTGACCGACAGCACCGACGCCACTGACGGCAGCACAGACGCCACCGACGGCACCACAGACGCCACCGACGGCACCACCGACGGCGCCACCGACGGCACCACCGACGCGACCGACGGCACCACCGACGCGACCGATGGCACGACCGACGCGACCGACGGCACGACCGACGCGACCGACGGCACGGACGCGACGACCGACGCGACCGATGGTACGGACGGCACGACCGACAGCACGGACACCACCGACGGCACCGACGGGACGGACGGCTCGTGTACGCCCGTGTGTGAAGCCGGCTGGGAGTGCGGCCCGAACGGGTGCGGCGGCGACTGTGGCACCTGCGCGGCTGGAGCGAGCTGCAACCTCGACTCCCACCGCTGCGAGTATCCCGCGCCCACGCCGGGCGCTTCCGGCTCGCTGTGCGGACCCACCGCCGACTGCAACTCGGCGTCGCTCGCCTGGCCCGGCTGCCTCGACGATCAGTGCGAGGGCGGCTGGTGTCGCGCCGGGGCCCTCGGCTACGTTTGCACGGAGTCCTGCACCCCCGTGAAGGATGTACTCGACGCCGACGGCAACGCGATCCCCGATGGCATCGAGGACCCGGGCGTCGCGGGGAGTGAGTGCGCCGACATCGCCAAAGGCGGCCCTTATGGTCCCAACTGGACGTGCGTCACCCTTCAACCCGGCGCGGCCGTGTGTCAGCCCGGCTCGACCTTCCTCCTCTGCACGGGCGAGGGCGATTGCCCCGATGGAGAGGCCTGTCACGTCCAGTACATCACCGAAGCGCTCTCACTCCGCTGTTCGACCGAGCTCGCGGGCGGCGAACCCGTCTCGGCGGGCTGCAACGATGATCCCGCTACCGGGGACTACCTCGCGTGCCAATCGATGCTCTGCCTGACGTCCGGCTGCAGCGCGTTCTGCAACGCCGACACCGACTGCATCGCCGATAGCGTGGACTGTGTCGCCGGCAAGTGCACGAACGACCCGTCACAAGGCTGCATGGTCGCCGCGGATTGCGCTGCATTCCAGTGCGAGGCGAACACCGATCTCTTCGATGGCGCTATCCCCGCGACGGGCGTCTGTCTCGGGAAATCGTGTGAGTCGAACGCCAACTGCCCGGGCCCCTCCCACTGCACACTCTTCGGCAACGGCGAGACCGGCGCCGCGTTCGCCCTCGCCAATAGCTGCACGGCCGACGCTCCGGGCGCCGTCGGCCTCGGACAGACCTGCGACACCGACACCACCGATGACGTCCCCCTCCCGGAGTGTGCCGGCCTCTGCCTCGGCAATGGGCAGTGTTCGTCGCTCTGTACTGCGGACTCGCAGTGCGCGGGTGCCGCGATCCCGATGTTCTGCAACGTCACCGAAGAGACGCTCGACTTCGATGAAGACGGGACGAACGACGCCCTCGCGGCCTATGGCCTCTGCCTGGGTCTCGAGGGTTCGAAGTCGGACTGCGGCTCGAACGACGATTGTCCAAACGGCGAGGTCTGCGAGGCCTATCAGGCGTGGATCGCCAACGGCACCTTCGACCTCATCGGTCGCTGCATCACCGCACCCGCGACGGGCGCGCTCCCGGGAGAGACCTGCGGGGGCGAGACGGGCATCTTCTGCCGCAGCGGCTTCTGCATCCCGACCTTCAACGACGGCAGCGGCATCTGCGGCAGCATTTGCGACGCCCAGACCGACTGCCTGAAGGGCATCACCCCGCTCGGCGAGGGCACCGACATCGTCAACATGCGCTGCGAATCGCTCCGCTTCAGCTTCGGCGGCTCGCTCACGGACCTCGGCGACGACGTGTTCGTCCCCGTGTGCGTAGGCTATTCGGCCAATGACTCGATGGAGGACTGCGCCGCGACTCTGAGCTGCACCGAGGCCACCGAAGCGTGCGTCACCGTACCCCGCGTCTTCGGCGCGACCGGCCCCGCCGCGGTCGACTACATGTGCATCGAGACGGCGACGGGCTTCGGCGAAGCGCCCACCGCGACGCTGGGCCAGACCTGCGACCTCGAGTTCGCCTCGGCGTCCGCCGCCGACTACTGCGAAGACCTGTACTGCCTCGAAGACGCGACCACGGGCGCCGGCTTCTGCTCGAAGCCTTGCGCGACCGACGCCGACTGTGCGGCGGGGGGGCTCACCTGTCAGGACCGGATCATCTTCGAGCGCGGGGAGGTTGCGGACGTGACCGCCAAGTTCTGCCTCAAGGCGCCCGTTCCCTAGCTAGCACCCACACCCATCCCAAAGCGTCACCTGCACCCGCCCCTCCGTCGTGAGGTCCTGGATGACCTGGCAGGCCGGCGTCAGCACCGGGACGTTGTCGCCCCACTCTGCGGCCGGTTGCTCGCAGCCGTAGAGCGGCGCGCCCGAGATGCCGAGGGACCCGAGCCGCGTCAGCGACTTCAGCGGGCTCAGGTCGGGCTCGTCTTGGCCGTCGTCGCCGAAGTACGTGAGCGGGGTGCCGCTGAGGTTCAGGTCCACCAGCGAGGTCTGCGTGCGCGCCAAGAGCGCGAGGTCCTTGAAGCGCGTGTTCGAGAGGTTCAGCGTCTCGAGCTTCAGCCGTGCGAGGAAGTCGAACTGGTAGATTGGCAGGTTCGACACGTCGAGGTGCTTCAGGTCCGTGAGCGAACGAAGCGACGACAAGTCCGCTAGGCGGCTGCCCTCGAGGGTCAGATGGACGAGGCCGGGGTTCTGCCGCACGAGCTGGGCCAGCTGACGGCCCCAAGCGAGGGTGACGGTGAGCCGCGTGAGCCCGTCGCAGCGCTTGGCGAGCGCGAAGCCGTCGACGCCGCGGACGTCCGAGAGGCCGAGCTCGGTGAGGCCGTCCACCATCGGGAGGTCGCCGGCCGGGATCGTCACCCCGCTGAGGACGAGCGACTCAAGGGACGACTGGAGGTGGAGGCCGCGGACGATAGCGAGAGAGTGGTCGCTGTGAATCCAAGCGCCGTCGACGCGGAGGCTGCGGAGCGGCACCGACGCGAGGGGGCTCAGATCCACCTCGACGGGGCTGTAGGTGTTCTCGTCGCCGCAGGAGCCGTCGATGGGCGACACGACGAGGGAGAGCTGGCGAAGGCTCGGCAGCGCGGCGACGACGTCGAGCGTCGGAGCCGGGGGCGCTTCCAAGTCGCCGTCCCCATAGACGTTTTGATAGACGGTCACGCTCTCGATGTTCGTGAGCCGCGACGCCGCCTCTACGCTCGTGAACGCATCGAGCGGGACGGTGATGGAGCGCAGGTTCGGCAGCAGGGCGAGCGCGTCGAGCTGCAGATCCGCCGCGTTCCAGCACGAGAGCTCGGTCGCGTCGGGGAGTACCCAGTCGCCACACACGAACACGGCGCCCGAGGCCAGCGAGAGTCGGTCCAGCGCCGCACTGACGAGTGCCTTGGCGGCCTCACCGCCCGAGAGCTGGGCTTCGGTGCGCGTCAGCTCGCGCCGAACGTTGCGCCAGAGCGTCTCCGTGGAGTCGTCGACGGCGTCCATCCAGGTGACGAGCGCCGCTTCGTGGGTTGTGGCCTGCGAGCCTGTCCCGACGACTGTCTCGGAATGACGGATCGGCGTGTTCGCGACGCGACCGAGCCGCTCGGCGTCGCGCTCCGCCTGCGCACGAGCCGCTTCGAGCACCAACATCGCTTCGAGCTCGTCCGTGGACACGGCGGAGAGAGACTCGGCGTCTCCCGAGGTCGCATCGGGGTTCACACCGTGACCGTCGATTCCGGCACAGGACAAGGTCAGCAGGGACAAGGACGAGAGGACGCGCTTTTTCATGGGATGTTCTCCTTGCCAAGGCCCTTCGCAAGGTTCGGGCCAGCGCCTCCCGATTGCGAGAACTCTCGTGAATTCGTTCATTTACGCCGAGCCATCCCCTCGCCACACACGCCTGTGCGTCCCCTCGCCCACACGCACGTGTTCGTACGCCCACCACTGGATTTCCAACCTCCATGTGGCAGTCTCGCGCGCGTGTCGAAGCTCCCCGCCCCCCTCACCGCCGCTCGTCGATGATGCTCTTCGCGCTCGTCCTCGGGCCGCTCGTCGCGGCCATTGTCGTCCTGCTCTTTGCACCCGGTCGGCGTTCAGCCGCGTGGGCGGCCGGCCTCGTCGCGCTCACCTCCTTCGGGTGGCTCCTGACCGAGTTCGGGTCCGTTGCCAACGGCCACATCCTGCGCCAGAGCGTCTCGTGGCTCCCCCAGCTCGGCCTGACCTTAGGCTTCCGGCTCGATGGCCTCGCTTGGCTCTTCGCGGCGCTCATCACCGGCATCGGGGCCCTCATCATCCTCTACGGCGCCTGGTACCTGAGCGACGAAGACCCAATCCCCCGTTTCTACGCCTACTTACTGGCGTTCATGGGGGCGATGCTCGGCGTGGTGCTGAGCGACAACCTCATCCTGCTCGCCGTGTTTTGGGAGCTCACGAGCGTCTCGTCCTTCCTGCTCATCGGCTACTGGACGCACCGCGACGACGCACGCGGGGGCGCACGCATGGCGCTCACGATCACGGGGCTCGGCGGGCTCGCGCTTCTCGGCGGCGCGCTCCTCCTAAGCCACATCGCGGGGAGCGCCTCGCTCGACGTCGTCCTCTCGCCGGGCTCCGGCATCACGACGCACCCGCTCTATCTCCCCGCGCTCATTCTGATTCTGCTCGGCGCCTTCACCAAGAGCGCCCAGTTCCCCTTCCACTTCTGGCTCCCGCACGCGATGGCCGCCCCGACCCCGGTCTCGGCCTACCTCCACTCGGCCACGATGGTGAAGCTCGGCGTATTCCTGCTCGCTCGGCTCTACCCGGCGCTCAGCGGGACGCCCGAATGGTTCTGGATCGTCACCGTCGTCGGCTTCGTCACCTTCGCCCTAGGCGCGGTCATCGCCCTCTTCAAACACGACCTCAAGGGCCTCCTGGCCTACTCGACCATCAGCCACCTCGGCCTCATCACCATGCTCTTCGGCCTCGACCAGCCCACGGCCGTCGTCGCCGGCGTCTTCCACATCATGAACCACGCCGTCTTTAAGGCCGGGCTCTTCATGGTGGCCGGGATCGTCGATCACGAGACCGGCACGCGCGACATGCGGAAGCTGAACGGGCTCATGCGCGTCATGCCCATCACCGGCGGCCTCGCGATGGTCGTCGCGGCGGGCATGGCCGGTTTGCCACTCTTCAGCGGCTTTCTCTCAAAAGAGATGTTCTTCGCCGAGCTGGTCGGCGGCTCCGGCGTCGAAAAGCACGTAGGCGACCTCGGCGCCATCCTGCTGCCCGCCGCCGTCACGTCCGCCACCCTCTTCAGCGTCGCCTACAGCGTCCGCTTCATCCACGACGTCTTCTTCCGAGGCGAACCGGCCGTGCTCGACCGGCACCCCCACGACCCGCCCCTCTTCATGTGGCTGCCGCTCGCCCTTCTGGCGGCGCTCTGCCTCGTTGTCGGTGTCGCGCCGGCGTGGTCGGCGCTGCGTATCCTGGAGGCGGCGGCGACGGCCTCCCTCGACGGCTTCTCGGGCCCCTTCCCGGGTCTCCACCTCGCGATCTGGCACGGCGTCAACCTCCCGCTCTGCATGAGTATCGCGGCCGTGCTCGGCGGGCTCGGGCTCTACTTCGGCCTCCAGCGCTACGTGAACCTGCACTCGACGAGCGGGCTCCCTCGTGGCGCGCGCGACTTCTTCGTCGCCTCCGTGCACAAGCTCACCGCCGCCGCGCGCTGGGCCACTGGGCACCTCGAGAACGGCCAACTCCAGCGCTACCTGCTCCTCGCCTTTCTCGCCGTGGCGGCCGTGCTCGGCTTACCGCTGCTCACGGACCCATGGCTGCTCACCGGCCCGCGGGGCACCCCGGCGACACTCGCCTTCACCACCGTGTGGCTCCTCGGCATCGTGGCGACCGTCGCGACCCTCCAGGCCTATCGCCGACGTCTTCTCGCGCTCGTGCTCATGGGCGTCGTCGGCCTCGTCGTGAGCCTCGCGTTCGTCGCCCTCTCGGCCCCGGACCTCGCCCTCACCCAGCTCCTCGTCGAGATGGTCACCATCATGCTCATGATGATGGCGCTGCGCCGGCTGCCGACCGAGAGCCCCGTCCTCCGAACACCGGCGCGATGGGCACGTGACGCCGTGGTCGCGGGCTCCGCTGGGGTGCTCATGGCGGTCCTGGCGTGGGCCCTCCTCACGCGGCCGACCATCGACGTCGGCAGCGTGGCGCCGTATTACCTCGAGACGACGGTCGCCCAGGGGGGCGGCGCAAACGCCGTCAACGTCATCATCGTCGACTACCGCGGCTTCGACACGATGGGCGAGATCACGGTGCTCGGCATCGCCGGGCTGCTCATCTTCAGCCTCCTCAGCAGCTTCCGCCCGTCCGCGCCGCTGGCGACACCGTCCGGCCCACCCTCGCTCATGCTGGCCCTTCTCTCTCGCCTCCTCATCCCGCTCGCGGCGGTTGTCGCGCTCTTCCTGTACTTCCGGGGACATAACCAGCCCGGGGGCGGATTCGCGGCCGGCCTCGTAATGGCGATCGCGCTGATCGTCCTCGAAGCCGGCCACGGGCAAAGCTGGATCGCGCGCCGAGCCGGGCTCGACTTCCGGCCGTGGATCGGCGCCGGCCTCCTCATCGCCGGCTTCACGGGCGTCGGTAGCTGGCTGGTGGGATCGCCCTTCCTCACGAGCACTTACGACTACCCATGGGTGCCCGGCATCGGCGGAGTAGCCCTCGCTAGCGCGGCGCTCTTCGACCTCGGCGTCTTCTGCACGGTCGTGGGCGCCACCGTGCTCGCGCTCTTCGCCATCAGCCGACTCAGCGCGCCCACCGAACCCGCCGAGGAGCCGCGCCCATGACCATGGAGCTCCTCGTCGCCATCGCCATTGGGCTGCTCACGACGTGCGGCGTGTGGCTCATGCTCCGGGCGCGCATCTTCGATGTGATCTTGGGCCTGACCTTCCTGTCCTACGCCGTGAACCTGTTCATCTTCGCCATGGGCCGCCTCCGGCCCGGCGCGGTGCCGATCGTGCAGCCGGGGGTCCCGCCCACGCTCGAAAACCACACCGATCCCGTCCCACAAGCGCTCGTCCTCACCGCCATCGTCATCAGCTTCGCGATGACCGCCGTACTGCTCGTCGTCGCGATCCGAACGCGGGCCGCCACGGGCACCGACCACGTCGACGGCGAGGAGCCCCGTCCATGACGGCCCATCTCCCCGTCCTGCCGGTGGTCATCCCGCTGCTCCTCGGCGCCGCGTGTGTGCTCATCGAACGTAAGTCGCCTCGTAGCGTCGGCGCGGTCTCTCTCCTGTCGACCGTGCTTCAGCTCGGCGTCGCGCTGATGCTGCTGACCGAGTCGTTCAGCGGCCACATCGACGTCTACTTGCTCTCCAACTGGGCGGCACCCTTCGGGATCGTCTTCGCTGTCGACCGCCTCGCGACCCTGATGTTGACCCTGACAGCCCTCCTCGGCGTCGTCGTAGCGCTCTGGTCGCGCGGGGGAGACGACCGGCGGGGCCCCCACTTTCACGCGTTCTTGCAGTTCCAACTAATGGGTCTGAACGGCGCCTTCCTCACCGGCGACCTCTTCAACCTCTTCGTATTCTTCGAGGTCCTGCTGGCCAGCTCCTATGCGCTCCTGCTCCACGGCGCCGGGACCGCGCAGCTCCGGGCCAGCGTCCACTACATCGTCTTCAACCTCGTCGGCGGCGCGCTCTTCCTCGTCGCGGCCAGCATGCTCTACGGGCTGACCGGGACGCTGAACCTCGCCGACCTCATGGGCAAGCTCGCGGCGCTCGGGCCCGCCGACGCCGCCCTCGCGCGCGCCGCCGCCGGCCTGCTCATCCTGGTCTTCGCGATCAAAGCGGCGCTCCTACCGCTCTACTTCTGGCTCCCTGCGACCTACGGCAGCGCCACGGCGCCCGTCGCCGCGCTCTTCGCCATCATGACCAAGTTGGGCGTCTACGCCATCCTGCGCGTCTCGACTCTGCTCTTCGTCCCGGGTCCCCTTGATGGCCTCGTTTCCACCGCTCTACCCGTGCTCGGGCTCGCGACACTCGGCCTATCGGCCATCGGGGCCCTCGCCGCGACGCGCCTCGCGTCACTCCTCGGTTACGTGGTCGTCGGCTCGGCCGGCACACTGCTCGTCACGGTCGGCCTTGGAGACGCCAACGCCATCGCGGCGGGCCTCGTCTACCTCGTGAACAGCACCCTGGTCGCGGCCGGGACGTTCCTCGTGCTCGATCGGGTGCGACGCCGACAAGACCACGGCGACACCCTCGATCCCGGCCGCGACGGCGCCCCCGTGGCCCGAGCGCGCGGCGCCGGCCTCTTCATGCTCTTCGCGATGGGCGCGAGCGGCCTCCCTCCCCTCGCCGGCTTCTTCGGCAAAGCGCTGGTGCTCAAAGCCAGCCTCGGTGGCCCGTGGGCCGTCGCCGTCTGGTCGGTCACGCTCACGTCGTCGCTGTTCGTGCTGGTCTCGCTGGCTCGGGCGGGCGTCTACCTCTTCTGGAAGCCAGAAGCGTCCGTCTCGAACGACGCCCCCCCGCTCGGCGGCGCCGAGACGGTCGCGCTCACTCTCGTAGCGGCCCTCGTTGTCGGCACGAGCGCCCTCGCTGGCCCTATCACCTCGTTCGCTGAGAAGACGGCCGCTCAGCTCCTCGATCGCGGCCACTACATCGGACAAGTCCTGGCGAAGAGACCCGTCCAGGCCGCGTGGCCCATTCGCGCAGAGCTCGAGGAGCGCTTGCGCTCGGGAGGCGAGAAGTGAAGCGCCTGTTCCCCGCCCCGGTCATGACGGCGCTCGTCGCACTGATATGGCTCGCACTCAACAACTCCGTCTCGGTGGGCAACGTCCTCTTCGGCGCGTTTCTCGGCGTGGTGATCCCGCTCGCGACGGCCCCCTTCCGGGATTCGGGGGTCCGTATCCGCGACTGGGGCGCACTGCTCCGCCTGACGGGCCGAGTGGGCATCGACATCGTGAAGTCGAGCGTGACGGTGGCGCGCCAAGTCCTCGGACGAGAGGCCGCACTCGAGTCGCGCTTCGTCTGGGTCCCCCTCACCACGACGGAGCCCCACGCCATCGTGGCCCTCGCGGGGATCATCACCCTCACACCGGGGACGCTCACCGCGACCGTATCGGATGATCGCCGCTATCTCCTCGTGCACGCGCTACACGCGCCCGATTCCGCCGGCCTCATCGCCGACATCAAGACCCAGTACGAAGCACCACTCATGGCCATCTTCGGCGACGCCGAAGGCGGGAGGGCCGCGTGATCCTCTCCGTCGCCCTCGACATCACGTTTGGCGCCCTCGTGCTCGCGATGACCTTCTGCGCCTACCGGCTCTTACGCGGCCCATCGCTCCCCGACCGCATCCTCGCGCTCGACACGCTCTACGTGAACGCGGTCGGCGTCCTGCTCGTCCTGGGGCTCCGGCAAGACACCCAGGTCTACTTCGAAGCAGCGCTCGTCATCGCGCTCCTCGGCTTCGTCGGCACGGTGTTCTTGAGCCGCTACTTGCTCGGGCGGGCCGCCGAAGACGCCGCGAGAACGCCGGAGGAGACGCCGTGATGCCTCTCTGGCTCGAGCTCATCGTGGCCGTGCTCCTCGTCACCGGGGCCACGTTCGCGCTCATCGGGTCTTTCGCGCTGGCGAAGCTCGACGATTTCCTGCGCCGCCTCCACGGCCCGACCAAAGCGACCACCCTGGGTCTCGGTTGCCTCCTCGTCGCCTCGGCCATCGCCATGAACGCTCGAGGCCATCTCTCGCTCCACGAGCTGCTCGTGACGGCGTTCCTGTTCCTGACGTCGCCCGTCTCGGCCCACCTCCTCGTCCTCGCCGCGCTGGCGATGCAGCCCGGGCTGCGGCCTCCGCCGCCCGCGACTGACCGCGAGCGGCGCTGATTGGCCTTCGAGCCGGGCCCGGAACGAATCGTGTTTGCTCTGGCTTTCGCCGCGGTCGTAGCGCCTTTCGACGCGGCGATCCGCGGGACGATCCTGAAAGCGTTGCCCCGTCCGGCGTGAACACATGGAGGGAGTCGTTCGGGGCGCCCCGCAGGCTACCGGCCCCTATCCCCCGGCCAAGCGGAAGCGGCTCCGACCCCGTCTGGCGTCCAAGGACGACACCAGAGCGTCACAGTACGGCGGCCCACGAGCGTGATGACCCGAGCCGTGCCATGGGCGTCGGGTGACGTCGACGACGCCACCTCGGGGCAAACCGCGACGACTTGGGTCGCCATGGCCGGGAAGGACGTCACGGTGTAGTCGTCCGTCGTGCGCTGCATCGCGACGCGCAGCGACGTGCCGGAGGATGGCCGGTACCACTCTGGGATGACGGCCACCGCGACGACGGGGTGTTCCCTCGCGAATCGGTCGGGGTCGCTTCGGAGCTCCGGTGTGTTCAGTCCTTCGAGGTCGACCACGGGCCGGTTCGAGAAGTACCGAATCGCCCCCGCGTCGTTGGCCGCGACATAGCTGCCTTCGGGGACACGGTCGGCGAGCCACTCGCCAATGGATCTCTGCACGTCGTTGATGTTCCGGACGTCATTGTGGTGGCTACGGCTCGTGGACGCCGTCGAGCCCGCGATCTCGAATGCCACGAGCCCGACCACCACGCCGATGGCGAGTGAACGCACACGCGGGGCCGAGACCATCGACAGCAGGGCAGTGGCCCCGAGGGTGGCGGCGACGATGAGCAGTGGCACGCTCGGGAGCACGTATCGGAGGTGGTAGAACGCGGACGGGTCGGTGGGCGCGGCGACGTACAGGTTGCCCGCGAAGAACGCGAGTCCCGCTGCAGCCGGCATGACACGCGACGCCGGGTGGTAAAGCGACGTGTCGGCACCCGCGACGGCCTGCCCCGGAGGGCCACCGCCCACATCACCGCGCCTGCGGGCGGACGTCTCAAAGAGGCGGCCTGGAAGCAGGCTCGCGATGGCGAACAACCAGCCCAGCCACGTTCCGAAGGGCGGGACTTGCCTCAAAAGACCTCGAACGCCCATCAGCAGCCGGTCGGCAAGGTCCGTCGATGCGGTGGCGGCTTTGACGTAGAAGGTCGCCGGCAGCGGCCGCCCGCTCGCCCAAAGGTTGTAGGCGACGAGCGCCACCCCGAGCATGAGCGCCGGAATGGCCAACCCAAAGAACCCACGCACTCGCGCGCGTGCGCCACGTCGTCGCGCGACGGACATCGCGCTCACGGCGAGCCCGACGAGCGCCGCCTCGGGACGGGCGAGCGCTGCCAGTCCTAGCCACAGCCCCGCCCATCCAAGGCGGTCCCGAACGGCCGCCAGGACGCCGCCGAGCATCAACGCCGACGTGAGAGCCACTTCCATCCCGGAGAGGGCCGCCGAACAGAGCGGGGGTGAGAGACCCACGACGGAGCCGGCAAGGGCCGCCCCCCACGACGGTCCTCCGAGCGCCAGTACAATCCGGGCCGCAACGACAGCCCCCACGACGTGGAGCGCGCCCCCGAGAACCATCACGCTCGCGAGGAGCGAGTCGACGTCGCCCGGCACCGAGACCAGCAGGGCATGGAGCGGCGCCAGGAGGAGCGCCCAGAGCGGCGATGTGCACCCGGTCGTTGGCACGCCGGGGTTGTAGCCAAGGACCAAATCGTCAGTGAGACCGCGGGCGTAGACGAGGTGAATCCACGCGTCGTCGAGCGGAAAACCGAGAGGGGCGCCCGGAAGCCGACCGACGACGGCGAGCAAGACCAGCCCCGATAGGGCCGACACCACGGCCCAAAGCCCCGGCGCGGTCACGAGCCGCCTGGCGATTGCGAACGCTGACGTCCTGTTTTCGGCGCCCATGACCACGGCTCTGAGTGCCAGTGAACGGCGCTCGCGGCAAGGACCCGGGGAATCTTCCTGGGGAGCGGCGGGGTGGGATGCCGCAGGCCGGGCCTCAGCGAGGTGAAGCCAGGCGAACGTGGATCAGAGCGAGAGGATGACCGAGTTCCCGGACTCCGGCTCGAAGCGCACGATCCCGTAGACGTTGTGGATCATCACGAGCTGACCGTTCAGCGGATCGACCCAGCCGGGGCGGTGAGTGCCGCAACACGTGTCGAGCGGCCCGGAGGCGGTCTGGAAGTCCGTGGCTTTGGCCAGTTTCAGTCCGATGTGACCGAATCGGATGTTCGAGGTCATGTTCCACGACACGATCGACGTCCCGGCCCCGGTGCCCCCCGACCACATGAGCTGGCGCCCTTCATCCCAGTCCATCCAATCGAGACCCAACAGCGGGCCGTTCCCGACACCGTCGCTCGAGACGATGGAGCGCTTGCCGGTCGTCGGATCGATCTTGAACGTGATGCTCGTCGCCGACGTCGCGTAGATCTGGCCCTCGTGCCAGTAGACGGCGTCGAACGAGAACTGCGACAGCGGTCCGGCCCCGATGGTCTGCCCCCAGAACCCGTTGTCTTCGCCCATACCGAAACGGGTGACCCACGTGCACGCGGAGCCGTCCTTGGCGACGCGAATGATGCCGTTCGGCGTGATGTCGTCGACCGTGCCGTTCTGGATGACGGGCAGAAGATAGTCGCCGTTCGGGTCGAGCTCGAAGCCCGCCTCTTGGTTCAACTGCACCCACGTCCGGGTCCCGGGCAGCAGCGAGCCGTTGTCGCACTGGATGTGAGCCGGATCGTTCTGATTGTTCGGGTCGAGTGTGCGCTTCTCGGTCCACATGACTTTGCGGTCGCCGGTCGCGATGTCCACGCGGACGATGTGAGTCTGGAGGTCTTTGTCGGGGGCCATGGCGTAGAGATAGCCGTCCGAGCCGAGCTCGATGTCGTAGACGCGCCCGAGGGGGTTCTTGTAGGGCGGCGCGCCGATGATGTTGTCAGTCCAGTACGTCTTCTCCGTCGGATCCGATTCCCCGTAGGTCGTGTACCCGTCGGCCGGATCCATCCACTGGCCCGAGACAATGGTGCGGTCACCCGAGTCGATGTCGACGGCCATGATCGCGCCCTGGTCTTCGTAGAAAGCGTCCTGCCACTCGACGCCGACGTAGAGCGTGCGCGACTCCACATCGAGCGTGCCGCCCAAGAGGCTGCTGTTCGGGAGGACGCGCGCGGACGGGCCGCTACCGAAAGACACGCCCATCGGGACTTCGGAAGGCCGCTGGCAGATCCAGAGCCCGCCGATGCCCGGAGGCTGGCGGTTGCCGCCACAGCGACAGTCGGCGATGAGGTGGGTCTGGTATTCGTAGGTCTCGTTCGGCGGCATCCCAGACCAGTTGTAGTGGTGGAATGAGAAGGTGGGGTCGCAAGAGTCGTTGTAATATTGGCTGTTCACGTCGGCGACGGTCGACATGCAGACGTAGCTACCCGGCGTGTTCTCACACCAAGCGGTGCAGTCATCCGTCCCGTCGAGACACTCGTCGACGTCGAAGCAGCTCGTTCCCGCCTGCTTGAAGCCGTCGGCGCACTCGCAGGTGAAGCCCCCTGGGTTGTTCTTACACGCTGTCAGACGCGATAGGCAGGCGCAGTGAAGGGGCGGTCGCCGGAGCCGTCAGAACGCCGACGCACTGGAGCACCCATGGACCGCCTCACCGACGCCATCGAAAGCGACTCCCCGGCCCGCGTGCTCGTCCGCGTCGCCGATGGCGCCTTCGTCACGCTGGCTCCGGGTGACGTGATCGGGCGCGGGCGTTCCTGTCGCCTGCACATCGACGACCCGCGTATCTCCGAGGCGCACGCCCTCGTCAGCCTGCGGGGCGACGCATTGTGGCTACTCGGGTTACGCGGACGTATGCAAGTCGGTGACGCGGTCGTCGACCGTATCCGGCTCGACGACACGCTTCGCATCACGCTCGCACCGGGCGTCGAGCTCGAGGTCATCGACGTGCTCGTGCCCGACGTCGTCATGGCGATCGAGCTCGCAGGCGGCGTGCCTCAGCTCCTGAACGGCACCACCTCGGTCTTCGTCCAGCCGCAACCGTCGCTTCGGGGCGGCTGGTTTCCGAACGCCGACGCCTGGATCTGGAGCACCGACGAGACGTGGCGCCTGCGCCGGTCGGTCGACTCGGCGCTCGTCCTGCTCGAAGATGGTGTCCCGGTCCAGGTCAGCGGCATCGCGATTACCCCGCGCGTCGCCGCCGTCGACGAGGCCGGCGTCACCCACACGGTCCAGAACAGCGAGCCGGTCCGCATCGACGCCCGCTTCTACACCGTCCACATCACTCGGCTCTCTGGCGGCGAACCTCTGGTATTGACGGGCACGGCCGCGCGGGTCGTCTCCGAGCTCGTCGCATTGAAAGGCCCGGTCGAGTGGAGCCTGCCGGCGCGCGAAATCTGGGGCCAGGACACACCCGACGTCGTCCTCCGCAGCCGCTGGGACACGACGGTCTCTCGCCTGCGCCGCCGCCTCCGATGTGCCAACCTGCGCCCGGACCTCATCCGTGCGTCGCGCAGCGGCGTGGTCGAGCTCGTGATCGGGCCGGACGACGTCGTCGTCGACCAAATCTGAGGGAGGCACGTTGAACGACGAACGCCACCTCCTCGGCCCAGCCGGCTCCTTCGGGGCCGTATCGCAGGACTATGGCGCTACTCCGGATTCGGTGGAGAGGCCGTCGCAGGAGGGCCCGTCGTCAGGGCCACGCTACTCCGACGGTCCCACCATCGGGTCCGGCGGATTTGGCGTCGTCCGGTCGGTCCACGACCACTGGCTCGGACGCGACGTCGCGCTGAAGGAGCTCCACGCTGCAGGCCCGGAGCAGGAGGCCCGGCTCCATCGTGAAGCGAAGCTCACCGCGGAGCTAGATCACCCCGGGATCGTTCCGATTTACGACGTCGGCCGCACCGCCGAGGGCCGCCTCTACTACACGATGCGGCTCGTCATCGGTGGGACGCTCGGCCATCGAATCGCGCGTGCGGACACGGACGCCGATCGCCTCGAGCTGGTCCCGCTCGTCCGAGATGCCGCGCGCGCCGTCGTCGCTTCGAGTGGAGGACGGCGACTGGCTCATCGGGACGACGACGGGCGAAGTGCTCCGCGTCTCGTCGACCCGCGGCGGGCTCTCCTCCGTGGCCCGGCTCGAATCGACGGCCGCCATCACGCGCCTCACACGTTGGCCTCGGGCGGACGGGCGGACCTTGCTCATCGCGGAGACCACCACGGGCGGTCCTGCTCTCGTCGACCTCGACGGGGGCGGAACGGTCGGGCGTTTGCCCGTGGACGCCCGCGGTCCCTTCGTCGTGCGTTCGGACTCGACGGTGCTCAGCTTCGGGAGCGGCCGCGCGGAGTGGCGGCTAACGAGCGAACCCCGCGCGCGTCGGCATCGAATGCCGCAGGGGATCGGCGCGCTCTCGGCCTCGAGCGACGGATCGGCGTTCGTAGCTGGCGGCGGCGGCGGTTTCATGGCCCTCGGCGACAGCGCGCGCGGCGACGTCGCGCCTTGGGCGATGGATGGCACGGGCGTCATCAAGTCACTCGCGCTCGAACCGGGTGGGCGGCGCGTCGTAGTCGGCCGCATGGAAGTGCGCGGGGCGGAGGTCTACGACACGGGCTCCGGCGACCGGCTGGCGCTCCTGCCGTCAGTGTGGAGTCAGCGCCGCGTCGGGTGGCTGGCGCGCGGGCTCATCTGGGGGATCGGGTACGACGAGCCGTGGCACGTCTGGCGACCCGATGGGACCGAGGTGGCGAGCGGCCCGCACCACGTGACGTGGCTCGACGCGCAAGGCACTGCGGACGGGCGAGGCGCTCTGTTCCTCGACACCCGCGGCGAGGTGCTTCGCCTCGATGGCGACACGCTCCGAGTGACCTCCATCGCGACGCACCCCGGCGCGTCCGTGATCGCCGCGGACCGAGGCGGCGCCTACTGGTTGCTCGCGCCGTCCGGCATCACGGCCTACGACGCCGCCGGCGCGACACGCCGAACCCTCCCGTCGGCCCTCTTCCCGGGCGGCGCCCGCGCCGTCTCGACGATGACGGTCTCGGGGGCAGGCGACCTGCTCGCTGTCGGGCTGCTCGATGGCCAGCTCCTCCTCTGGGACACGGCGTCCGGTGAGCGGCTGGCGGTCGCCCATCCCCACCGAGAGCGGGTCGCGGCGCTGACCTTCGCGAAAGACGATGCGCTGCTCTGGTCGGGGAGCTGGGATGGGCAGGTCGCGCTCATGACGACACCGCGGTGACTGTCCGGGTCCGCTGGAGTTGGCGCCCGCACGAGCCTCATGGCACCGTGCCGGCGGCCCGCCACGGCCGACCCCCGCAAGCCTTCCCGGAGCCCCATGCCCACCCTCGCCTCGCTCAATGTCGGTTTCCGCAATAGTTTCGTGGACTACGACGCGCTCACGCGTCAGCTCCATGGCTGGCACCAGGCCTTCCCGGACCTGACGCGTCTCCGGTCGCTGGGCCGCACTGCCGAAGGCCGAGAGCTCTGGCTGCTCACCGTGGGGCGCGACCCCGACGCGCTGCGGCCTGCGGTGTGGGTCGACGCGAACATGCACGCGACCGAGCTCTGCGGCACCAACGTCGCGCTCGGGATCGCCGAGGACGTGCTCGCCCTCCACCACGGCGAGGACCGCCACGGCCTCCCGCCGCACGTCCGCGAGGCGCTGACCGAGGCGCTCTTCTACGTGATGCCGCGCATCTCGCCCGACGGCGCCGAGCAGGTGATTCGGACCGGCCGCTACGTCCGCTCGAGCCCCGAAGATCGGCGCCCGCAGCAGCAGCACCCCCACTGGCGGTCGGTGGACGTGAACGGCGACGGACGCATCGCCGTCATGCGGAAGCCGGATCCGAACGGCGAGCTGGTGGAGTCGAACCTCGCGCCGGGCATGCTCGTCCCACGCACGCTCGATCACACGGGCCCCTTCTACAAGGTCTTCCCGGAGGGCCTCATCGAGAACTGGGACGGCCACTCGGTGCCGGACCCCTTCTTCCTCGGCGACAACGCCGTGGACATGAACCGCAACTTCCCGTGGTCGTGGGCGCCCGAACCCGAACAGATGGGCGCTGGCGACTACCCCGGCAGCACGCCCGAGACCCGCGCGGTCATCGAGTTCGCGACGGCGCACCCGAACCTCTACGCGTGGCTCAACCTGCACACTTTCGGCGGCGTCGTCATCCGTCCGCTCGGCCACCAGCCGGACTCGAAGATGAACCAGGGCGACCTCGCCGTGTACCGCCAAGTCGAGGCGTGGAACACCCAGTTCACCACCTACCCGACGGTCAGCGGCTACCACGAGTTCACGTACGAGCCCGACAAGCCGCTGAAGGGCGACCTCTCCGACTACGCCTACCACCAGCGGGGCTGCCTCGCGTACGTCGTCGAGCTCTGGGACCTCTTCCGCCGCGTCGGCATGGACGTGAAGAAGCCCTTCGTCGACCACTACTCCCATTGGGGCGAGAACGACTTTGCCGCGCTCGCCGCCTTCGACCGCGATCACAACCAAGGCCGCCTCTTCCAGCCCTGGGTGCCCTTCCACCACCCGCAGCTCGGCGACGTCGAGGTCGGCGGCATCGACATCCGAGTCGGCATCTCGAACCCGCCCTTCGAGCTCTTCGGCGAGCTGTGCGCCGGCCAGAGCGCCGCGTTCTTGCGTGTCGCCGCGCTGGTGCCCCGGGTCCGCTTCGCCGTCACGAAGACCGAAGCGCTCGGCGGCGACCTCACGCGCGTCACGCTCCGCGCCCAAAACATCGGCTACCTCGCGACTTACGGCATGCCGTCGGCCCGCGCCCTGCCCCACAGCGAAGCGCTGCGCCTCCGCACCGTCAGCGAGTCCGTGACGGTCGCGTCCGCTCCAAGCGCCCTGCTCGACGTCGGCCATCTCGAAGGCTGGGGCCAAGGCCTCTACGGCGGGTGGGGCGTCTTCCTGCCGTGGACGCGCGGCTCGGTGTCGGAGCGCACGCTCACGATCGTGCTGCAGGGCCACGGGGAGGTCGAGTTCGTGCTCGAGAGCTGTCGGACGGGGCGGGCGACGCTGCAGCTCACGGTCTAATGTCGCCGGGGTGACGGCGCCGCCGAGACGCTCCGGGGCCGATCTTGCCCGGTAGAACCGCTCGTGTGACTGTGCCTCCATGTACCTCAGGCGACTCCACATCAAGAACCTCAAGCGACTGCGGTCGGTGGACCTCGACTTCACTGACGGCAGTCGGCCGAGGATGTGGACCGTTCTAATCGGCGAAAACGGGACCGCTAAAACCTCGATTCTGCAGGCGATTGCACTCGCCGCGGTTGGGCTGAAGGAGGTCGGGGCTCTCGCGGGGACGGCCGTCAAACACCTCCGAGATCGACGTGCTGCGGAGACGATGAAGGCCCTTGCCGACTTCGAGTTCGGGCCGAGTTCCAAGGCCGGCGGGATCGTTGTCCACCCGAGCTGGCCTCGTGGTTCAGCGCTGCCGGAGAGACTGGGCCTTCGATCCGAGGTGCAGCTCCAGCCGGATCAGACGTCTTTTGAGGCGAGCTCAAGCTATCTTGAGATGACGGCGGGCTCCTGGGCAATCGTGCCGTCCTCCGGAACGCCTTCGGATCCCCTCGCCGTCGCTCGGTCGACCAACGCTAGACTTTGGTTCGTGGCGGGTTATGGAATTGCGCGGGCGTTGCCGGATGCAGGCGAGACCCCCGCACTCGCGAAACCTGCCGTAGAACGACTCGAGCCCATCTTTCGCCCCCGCCAGCTCGCGTCGACCGGCTTCTCGAACCACTTCCTCGCGCGCGATGAGCAGATGGGTCGAAAGACCGGCGAGACGTCGCGACGCTTCGCCAGGGTGCTCAATGAAGCCCTGAAGCTCGGCGGATCGGACCTTTTCCCGGAGCTTGCGAAGTTGGAATTGCGAGGCCATGCGGGGGCGAAGTCGAGTCGCAGCCTCATCGAGACGGACCGGTTCCATCAGCGCTTCACCAAGACCGGAACACCGGTCGCGATTCCCGGAGTCGCCCTCTCACACGGCTACCAGTCTACGTTTGCATGGATCGCCGATCTCGTCGGGCACGTGCTCCTCGAGGCACCCAAAGACGTCTCCACCCGAGATATGGAAGGGCTCGTTCTGATCGACGAGCTCGACATCTACCTTCACCCCGTGTGGCAGGCCACCATCATCCAGGCGCTCCGCCGGATCTTCCCGAAGATTCAATTTATCGTGACGACGCACTCACCAATCGTGCTGTCGGCAGTGCCTCCTCATGAAGTGGTTCGTTTGGTCGTCGAACCAGAGTCCGGTGACATTGTGCAAGGCGGCTGGCCCCACGATGGCGGGCCGTTCCGCCCGGGGATTCAAGCGCCAAACCGCCAGCCTGATCCCCGGACCATGACGGGTGGCGAGCTTTATCGGACCTGGTTTGGCCTGGAGGGCACCACGCCGAATCCGTTGGGGGAGCCGCTTCGGCAGCTCCGTATCCTCTCGCATCACCCAGCTCCCACGCCCCATCAGAAGGCGGAGCGGCGCCGCCTGGAGAGAGAGGTCCTCACCAAGCTCGAGCGCCAGTACGGCAAGGAGGAGGCACGGCGGATGCTCCAAGAACTCCTCGCCACCGGGGAGATGGCGTGATCCGTTTGCAGTCGGGACGGCAGCTCGGTCCGACACGTGCCGGGCAAAACAGACTTTCGGGCGCCGTTGCATGCTTCAACCAGTTTGGTGCTCCATCCATGGAGCTCTCGAAGCAGCTCGTGGGCTACGGCTCCAGGGCGACGAAGAAGTAGCTCTTCGATGCGCAGAATGGGAAGTGCGCTTGGTGCGAACGGTTGGCCGACTTCAGCAGCGGCCCGGTCGATCACTACCGACCGAAGAATGGAGCGTGGCGCAATCTACCCGGCTCCGCGCGCGTGAATGACCCGGCCTGCTATTGGTGGCTCACGTGGGAATGGAGCAACCTCGTCTTTGCTTGCCCGCGTTGCAATGACCAGGGGCACAAGGGCAATTACTTCCCACTCGCTGGGCGGGCTCGACCCACGCCGCCCACGAAGGGAGCGGTGTCACTGTCGACTCTCACTGCGTCGACGGTCGCAAGTGAATCGCCCTGCCTCCTCGATCCGTACGGCCAGGACGACCCGATGGACCACATCGAGTGGCTCCCAGGAAACACGGGCTTTGCTTTGCGCGACTGGACTTGGACTCCAATCGGGCGAACCCAGAGAGGTACGGACACGATCGCCATCCTCCGCCTGGACGAACTCTCTGATCGCGCTCAGTCTCACGTCAGGAGGGCGCTTCTTCCGAGCGTAGAGGAAATACTGGGACACCTCTCTTCTGGGCGTATTGCCGACGCTCTCTCTCGCTGGAAGACGCTCTCAAACACGATCATCGACGACCCGATGGCGGAGTGGCGTTCGCTCTCGTGGTGCGCCCTTCATCAGCTCATACCCGCCGCCCGCCGTATAGCCGCAGGACTGGCGATGCCCGGAAGGCCGTGAACTGAGATGGTAATCAGTTCGAAAGATCTTCGCTGTCGAGTGCCAACCCAATGAACGAAGTCTACGTCAGCACCGACGTCGAAGCCGACGGCCCGATCCCGGGCCCAAACTCGATGCTCAGCTTTGCCTCCGCGGCCTACACCGCCGACAAAACCCTCGTCGCGACCTTCGAGACCAACCTGGTGCTTCTCCCCGGCGCTGCCGGTGACCCCAAGACGATGGCGTGGTGGGAGGGGCAACCGGCGGCCTGGGCAGCGTGCCGGAAGGACCTCCAGGAACCGGCCGACGTCATGCCCAAGTACGTCGCGTGGCTGAAGGCGCTCCCGGGCAAGCCGGTGTTCGTCGGCTACCCAGCCAGCTACGACTTCATGTTCGTCTATTGGTACCTCATCCGCTTCGCCGGGGAGAGCCCGTTCTCGCACTCGGCGCTCGACATCAAGAGCTACGCGATGGCCGTACTCGGCACCGGCTTCCGAGAGACCTCGAAGAAGCGCATGCCCGCCGCGTGGTTCGACAAACTGCCGCACACGCACGTGGCGCTCGACGACGCGAAGGAACAGGGCGCGCTCTTCTGCAACATCCTGGCGGCGCGTAACGCGGCCGCTCGGGAACTCGGCTCGACAGTCCCGTAGCCTTCCTACTGCCGCCCGATAGGTGCGACGGGCCCCTGAGCGATGCCGGTGACCATCCGAGGATGGTGCGACGACGGCGACTTGTGGCCCGAACACGAACACGCACTTTTTTGCTTGTTTAAGGAATTCGATTGCGCGTAACGTCGCTCGGGTGAACGACCCACTCCCCGAAATCCAGCGCCGCCTCGTCTACGCGCTCCTGCAGCCGGCGATCACGATCTGCCGTCGGCTCCACGTGCCCCTCGACGTGGTCGAGCAGCTGTGCCGCCTCGCGTACTACGAGCAATTGCGCGGCCCTGGCGGAGCGACTCAGGCGGAGGCAGCCGAGATTCTTGGACGGTCGATACGGACCGTCGTCAATGTCGAGCGTTTGGCGCGGACGGACTTCCTGGCTCCGGAGAACGAAGTGCGGGACGCCCGGCGAATCGAGGAAGCACTGGCCCTCGGATCGCTCACCGCAGGCGAGATGTCGGAAGCGACGCAGCTCCTACTGCATGACGTCGAGCGCATGTTGGTGGCCCTTGCCGGCAGCGGTCGAGCGCTTGCCGCCACTGGAGACGATGGCGTCGTCCGTTACTCACTCGTGACGCGGCATCAGTCCCTCGTCCAGAGCGACCTGCTCCCCCGGATCGACGGACTCCGGCACCAGCTCGAAGTCCTCACGGCCGCGGTCGTGCGTCGCTTCTTCGGGGCATCCGACCAGCGCCCAACCATGGCTCGAACGCTCGCGTTCCTCGGCCGACCTGAAGACGTACAGGCGTTTGGTGACGAGCTCATTCGAACGCTGAGGCGCGGTGCGGTCGACGTTGAAGAGCACTCGCTCCAGGCGGGCGAACACGATCGCTACGCCGTTACCTTCGCGCTTACCCCGATCGATCCAGAACCCTCCGAATCATCAAGGAGAACAAGATGATAAGATGCACATCCAGGATCCTATTACTCCCATGTTTCGCTTTCGTCTTCGGCTGTGGCTCATCGCCGCGCGTCGAGGAACCCAGTGCGGTCATCGAGACGGGCTACGTGAGCTGCAGGGCGTCACCGGACTGCCCCGGCGCCTCGGCCCAGTGCATCAATGACGCCGATGCGACCCACTGCATCGAACTTCCGGCCGAGTGTGCCGGGACCTTGAGCTGCGCTTGCCTCGCGGCGACGGCGTGCGGAGGCCTTTCATGCCAAGACGAGCCGAATGGCGTGTCGTGCGTAGTCCCGGAGCCTGACCTGAGCCCTCCGGACGACGTCGCCACCGGCGAACATGATGCGGCACCCGAGCCAGTCGAGGGCTACTGCGTCAGCTCGGCTGATCAGACCATCATCGCGGCTGGCGTCGACCGGGAGGTCTTCGACTGCGCCATCGAATGTGGTCCAGATACGCCCGTGTGCCTGCGCAAATGCGTCGCGACGGCGACCGGCCTCACCGCGAACTGTTCCATCTGCTTCGCCGCCGAGACTGAGTGCGCCAGGGCCAATTGCCTCGCCGACTGTGTAGCGGGGCCCTTCGGACCGGAGTGCGCGGAATGCCGGGCCGCGGCGTGCGGAGCTGAGCTTGAACACTGCGCCTACGGCAATAGCGCCGGAACGGACGGGCTGAACGGCGCCGATGAGACCGATGGAGGTGACGGCGTGGACAGCAGCGTCGATGGGACGAATGAACTGGTCGACGGCTGTCCGGTGTCCCCCCCAGCGGGCTACTGTGATGTCGGCTCGACCTGCCACCTCGGCCAATGCTGCACCTGTTCCGGAAAGGACTGCGGGGCAGGCGTGGACAACGCCCTCTCGGTGCTATCGCCGGCACTCAATGCGGCGCTCGATGTGTCCATCCCAAAGGGCGAGCTGAATCTGCTACTCGCCGTCCGAGATGGTGATGTGAGCCAGAAGGTCGTGCTCGCCACGGGTTCGCTCGAGCCGGGCACGAGCTGCGATTCCTCCTTCGACAGCTGCTTGTGGCAAGTCGATCTCGGCTCCTGGGGACCCGATTGCGAACTGCAGATGCAGATGAGCGACGCCGTTCTCGAAGGGGACTCGCTCACGGCCGGCGGTTCCGGGAGCCAGCTTCGGTTCTCCATCCCACTCTTGACCTCGTCGCTGGATCTGCGCGTGCTCGGCGCCCGCCTCAACGCAGTCGTCATTCAGTCGGAAGGGACGATCGGCCACGTCTCGGGGCTGATTACAGGAGGCATGCCAAAGGTTGAACTCGACGAAGGCCTCGACTCGCTGGACGATGACGCCCTTCCAATTGACAGGCTCGCCGTCAAGCAAGTCCTGAACACGACCACCAAACCCGACCTCGACCTCCTCGACGCGTCGGGCATGCCTGGAACCGACGGCATCGACGAGTCGTACTCCCTCACCCTCCGGTTTCACGCTCTCCCGGGCGACTTGGCCACCCTCGCGTCAGCCCCGATGACGCCAGAGGCAGGCCAATGCCTCGGATCTGACGCGACCGAGCTCCTGGGCCCCGGCTTTCGAGTGACCGATCTCTCCTTCGGAGTGTCGGGCCAACCTGGGGACGGGGCCGACCTCGACGGAGTGTGTGTTCCAGCCAACCTCCCGGGCCCATCGAGTCCCTCAGACCCATGACGACTTGCGGCTCAGCCTTCGAGCGCTTTGATGCGGTCGAGCCCATAAAGGCGCAGCGCGTTGCCCCCAAAGAGCGCCTCGCGCTCCGCGAACGGCCGGCCCGCCGCGAGCGCCGCATAGGCCGCATAGGTCACCGCCCAGGGCACTGAGACGAGATCCATCGGCGAATTGGACGCGAAGAGACACCGCTCGGGGCCAAAACACGCCAGTGCGTGCTCCACGAGCGGCCCAATGCGATCCACGAGCTCCGCGACTCTGACCGCCGCCTTGCGCTCATGAAAGTCGCCGCCGAGCACCGGCATGGTGAGGCCGCTCAGCTTGGCGTGGACCTGGGGATGCGAGGCGAGTGCGGCGATGACGTCGCGCCAGGGTGCCATCACCTGCGCGCGACGCGCCGGGTCGTGGATGCCGACGGGCGACCCGAGGTGGTCGAGCACCACGCGGGTGCCGGACTCCGCGGTGACGAGCGCGAGCAGCTCCGGGAGCTGATCGCCGTAACACCATGCGTCAAAGGTGAACCCTCGCTCGCCGAGGCGGCGGAAGCCACGACGCCACGCCGGGTCGGCCATACGCCCCGGACGGTCGCACCAGCTCATGACGCCGCGGTCGGTCGAAAAGGCGACCTTGTCGCGCACGCCGACAAAGCGCGGGCTCGCGGCCGCGTGCGCGTCAAGGAGGGCGTCGAGCTGTGGGTGCGCGAGGTCCGCCTGGGCGACGATACCGAGGAGGTCCCGCCCGCAGATCGACTCCAGCCAGCGCGTCTCCTCCGAAAAGCGGAGGGGATCCCGACGCTTCCACGCCGCCTCGACGTGGATGAAGCCGGCGACGCGCGCGCCCAAGGGGTCCTGCTCGGCCCGGAGGTCCCCCGGCATGAACGGCGCGAGCGCGTACCGCGGCGACCCGACGAAGTTCAGGGCCGCCCGCGGAAAGAGCGCCGGTGCGAGCCGTTCGAGCAGCCATCGGCTCCAGCCGAGGAGGCGCAGCGCGGGCGTGGTGGCGCGTGGCGTGACGCGTGGATCCCACAGGTGGACGTGCGCGTCGACGATCGGGACGTCGACGGTCATTCGGAGTAGCTGGCGACGACGCGCCAGGAGGCTCCAAACTTCCGTGAGATGAAGAGGTTGGGTATCGAGTCGCTCGAGGTCCCGTCGCTGAAGGTGGTGGTGATCAGCCCGACGGTGACGAAGCCCTTCTCGGTGCCGAGCACCTTGGTGACGTACGCGCGAAACTCGTCGTCGACCTTGATGCCCGCGAACTCGTCCGCTTCGAAGAAGGCCTCCGACGGCATGTGGCTGAGATCGGTCACCTCGACCGAGAGGCCCGGGTCCACCTCGCCGACCGTGGCCCAGTAATCGTCGAGCGCCGCCCGCAGCGCGGCGTCATCCTCCTGTTTGTCGTTGTCCTCCCAGTAGGGGAACGAGATGGCGCCAACCACCTGATCGGCGTCCTGACGGTTCACCCCGGCGATGAGATCCTGGATGTTCCGTTCGACCGCATCGGACTGATCGGAGAAGTCCTCCCAGCGGTCGGCCGTGAGCGACGACGTCTCTTTGACGAGGCGCTCGCCTTTCTCACCTTCCACGAGGCTCTCCAGCGGCTTGCCGCCCCGCAGGTCGTCGAGCAGCTGCCCGTACGCGGGCGGCACCTGGCCACGGATCTGGTCCATCACGACGTCGGTGACGGGTTTGCCGTCAATGATCTCCCGAACGCCGTCGACCAGCTCCTCGGGCAGGCCGATGTTGGTCGCCAACGCCTTCAGGTGCGGCTCGGCAAGGGTGAACGCGAACTTCAGGACTGAGCTTGCGTCGACGCCGAGAGCCTCGCAGCTCGTGGACGACGCAATCCCAACAACAACACATACCTTCAGGAGCGCTTCTTTGACTCGCATGGCCTTCCCCTCTCGTGATTACTCGGCCCTGAACCGCTGGCGGACTCGCGACCATACCCGAGGTCAGGGCGATTTCGGATTTTCCTGTGGGGTGACACCCGCTGGGCCAGGGTTTACCCTCCTCGCGCTTGAGTCCCCGCAACACGCAAGGAGATCCCGCACATGCCGAACCTCGTCCACGGTGGCCGCCTCATCGCCAAGGCCTTGAAAGCACAAGGGGTCGACGTGTTCTTCACCCTCTGTGGCGGGCACATCCAGGCCATCTACGACGGCTGTCTCGACGAGGGGATCCGCGTCGTCGACACACGCCACGAGCAGTCGGCCGCCCACGCGGCGGACGGCTGGGCTCGCGCGACCGGCAAGCCCGGCGTCTGCGGCGTCACGGCGGGCCCCGGCGTCACCGACGCGGTCACCGCCGTCG
>JADMJS010000067.1 GCA_018780435.1 Myxococcales bacterium | reverse complement strand
GAGTGAGACCACTGACACAGGGCGCCTCTGGCGTCCACCCGCGATTTCGGCGTTGTTTGCCGCCGCGATCGCTGGGAAGCGGAGCGGCCGAATCACTCGGACGACTTGTCCGCTGCCCTCGCCTGCTCGCGCTCGTAGGCCCACACGAACGCTGAGCGCAACTGCACGAAGTCAGCGATGCTCGTGATCGGAACGATGCTGTCGCCGTGGCTTCCGCCCTCAGCCGGCGTGAGTGGGCCGCTGACCATTCGCAACTCGTCGGGCTTCACGTGACGAAATGCGACCCAGTATGGAGGATTCTGGACATTGAACCGAGTGAACCACTTCCTCACATTGGCTTGATGCATTGCGAACCAGGACTGACTGTCTCGTCCGACGCAGGGTGCATCTGGAAAGGCTCGTCGCACCCATCGGGTAACGAGTTCACAGGCCTCAATCTCCTCCGCAGTGGTCACGACACCCTTGCGGCCTTCGCTTGTATCCTCGGCCACTGACGAATGCTGCGTTCCGGCATTGGCTGTCGCTGTGGACGTCGTCGCCACTTGCGTTGCCGGTGCCTGCGTTGGCGTTGGCGTTGGCATTGGGGCTGGTGCGGGTTGTTCAAGCGACCGCTTTACATGCTCCAGTACGACGGCATGGATCACCTTTCGCAAAACTGGCGTCACACGCTCGACGACGCGCCCTGTCATACGACCCACACCTGGGATCTGGCTTGCCGCGAATCGTACGAAGGCCTCTGATGGTTCGTGTAGCTGCTGCGACATGAACTCCCACAACGCGTTGTAGTAGACCATTTCCTCGGCGACGCTGACCACGGCCTCGGGCATGAATTCGGACTTGGCGATGCGACGCAACGCCTCCGCCTGAGCCGGCTTCAGTTCCAGGAGATTCACATCGAGCCACGGGCTTGGGTCCATGATGTTGGGCGCTTGGAGGTCGCAGTAGAGGCGAACTCTGACTCCGTCGGTGATCATGGCGACCCGAACCGATGGGGTAGCGTTGAAGTATCGAGCGAGTTGGCCGTCGTGATCGTCGAGCGTCGTGCCGACCGACTTGCACTCGATAAACATGGTGGGCTTGCCATCGGTGTAGATGGCGTAGTCGACCTTCTCGAATTGGCCGGCCTTCTTCTTGGCGAAATCCGACGTGTACTCGGGCCGAACCTCTCGAGGATCGAACACGTCGTAACCGAGCACCTGCAACAGAGGAACCACAAGCGCCTGCTTCGTCGCTTCCTCACCTCTGATGTACTCGATTCGTCCTCGAATTTGATCAGCGTGAGTTGAGAGTTTGAGGTTGAACTCCATTGCATTTCTCCAGGGCAATCCGTGTGGGTTCGTCTGAGACGACAGCCCGGATCCTGACATCGAACGAATTCGTTGGCAATCGGACGGCAAGCCTCGTAAGGAGTCGGCCCATGCGATGGCTGGACGTCCCCTACCGCTAGCCATTCCTCCGGCTGTCGAGATTCTAAGCGTGTAGGGATCGGCCGCAGTTGAAGACCCAACCTTCGTCCATGATGGCTACGCTTGAGGCGGCCCCCCAGTAGTCTGAGAAGCGGCACCAGAATTGCCGACTTCCCATGATTTCCCGCCACGAGGCGTTTGAATCTCACGGCCTCAGCGTGCGGGCGCCGTCCAGCTCAATGACCGGATCGCGTGGGCGCACGGCGGCTCCACTACGGCCGACAACCTCACCTTGCACTCCGGTCCGCACAACCGGCTCGTGGCCACGCGGGAGGGGCTTGGAATGCCACCGCCGCGGAGAGCCCCGGCGGGCCCGAGGGCCCCCGTCACTTGAACGGGAGGCAGTGGAGTCTCCTCTTGTCCCGACGTGGTGAAGCTGCGTTGTGAGTGGGACGCGGCGTCGCTCGTCGAGATCGCGCGCCTCCATCGGGAGGGCGTGGCTGAGCCAATCCACCGGGGCTGAGAGTCCCGTTGAGCTCGGTCGTGTTTTGCGCGCACCAAGGGCGGCGAAGATGCTTGGGGTCCCCACTGTCCCCCGTTCAAGTGGGCCCGCAGGTGCGTGGAAATATTCGAGAAATCGACACGTCGGGCTTGACGGGTTTTCGGGCCCCCAGAGACGGTCCTGGGAGCCCCGATTCGGGTTCGAGGCGGCTCGAAGGTCGGAAGTTGGGCCGGAGGCGCTCTGGCGACGCCCTCTGAGGGCCTCTTGCGCACCCGATGTGGCCAGGGTCGTTCTGGCTAAAAGCGCGTCCAAAAACGATGTGTTACACTCCGTGAGCAATCCAAAGGAGGTCATCATGAGTGTCGCCGATGCGTTCGTTCTCGAGTGTTCCGTTGTGGAGGCCGCTGGAGGCCTTTCGGATCGCGACTTGACCCGCTGCGCTATTGAATTGCCTCCCGCGGCACGCGGCCTCGCAAGCTTCGAATGGGCCCCTTCTCACGCGGTCCCTCCGGAAACTGCAAGGCGTCGCACGTCGGCTCTCTCGGCGGGAACTGGCCGTCCTCAAGGAAACGCAGCAGGTCGGGGCCGGCGGTCACGAGGACCCCTTCGGGGCCGAGGCCGACCGTCTGGCCCGCGAGCTCGCGGCGTTCGCAGGGGGAAGGCGTGTCGCTGGCGCCGCCGACGCCGAGGGCGAGTCCGACGGTGCCGCCCGAGTCCACGGGCGTCAGGACGGCGGGGTGGTTCATAACCATGCGGATGCGCGGACGTTCGCCGTGACGCTGCATCGAGTGATAACGAACCGGGATTGGGCGCCCGCCGAAGCGGAGTTCGACTTCGCCGAGGTTCTCGACGCCGTCGTCGATGATGGCGAGCGAGAGGAAGTAGCGGGCACCCACGGCCGTGGCCGGTTGAGCGTCGCCCAGGTCGACTTCGATGCGGTGGCCGTCCGAGCGGACCGTCAGCGCGATGGGCTCCGGGGTCGCGACCGCGATCGACATCACGACCGCGCTGTCCGTGAGCTCGAGGCCCCCTTCGAGGTCGCCGAAGTAGGGCGGAAATCGTGGCTCCGGGCCGGGGGTGAGGGTCAATTCGTGAGTGATCTCCGGGAGCTGCTTCCAAACGAAGACGGGCGCACCGGGCTCGCGCCGGTGGCGCTGGGGCGGGTGTCCTTCGAAGAACAGATCTACCGCTAAGCCCGCCGTGGTGACGTCGAAGTTCAGGTGAGGGAAGGGCGACGGCGTGGTCATGGCCGCCCGCTTCTCGTTCAGCGGCGGGTCGTCGAAGCGTCCGACCTCGTCGTTGTACTGCGGGCGCGCGTCCGGGGGAAACTCGAGGCGGCCTAACCAGGCCTGAGCCCCGACGAGCACCATGGACGCGAGGCTGGCCATGATGGCTCTAAGACGACCAGTCCAGCGCGCATTGCCGAGCGCGCCCGCGCCGCCCCCGACGAGGAGGGGGATCGCGCCCATCACGGTGAGCGCGTACGAGAGCTTGTGGTGGTCGAGTGAAACCAACGCCATGAGGACCGCGTAACCGGGCAGACCCCACAGGATCGCCGGGCCGCTCGCGCGCCACCCGGAGGCGACGAGGCCGAGGATGCCGAGGGCGCCGAAGGCGAGCCCGAACGCCCGCACGTGCTCCAGCGGGAGTTGGAGCAGCAGAGGGAGGGGCTCGTTCGAGCCGCGCACGAGGTCCGGCACGAAAGGCCAGTTCAGTGGATGGAACATGAAGCGGTAGCCGAAGAGCTCATGCTCCGTGCGGACTTGGAAGAGCGATGGGTCGGTCACGCCGACACCGAAGAGCTGGTATTGGGCCATCACGAAGGGGAGTACGAAGAGCACGACGCCAACGGAGAAACACGCCGCCACGGCGAGCCGCTGACGCGCGTTCGGAGCCCCCGCATAGACCAGCCAAGCGATAGCGGGCGCCATCCCCACCGCCATCGGGCGTGTGGCTAGGCAGAGCGCGAAGATGGCGCCGGCAGCGGCGGCCGTGGGCAGGGTCAAGCGCCGTCTCAGGAGCCACAGAACCGGCATGGACAGGCCGAGCGCCAGGACGTTTTCGTTGACGGTGTAGACCGCGATGACGCGGACGCCGATGACGAAGACCGCGCCAATGGCCACGGCGACCGCCTCGACCCACGCGCCCGTCCGAGGCGTGAGGCCATGTATGGCGAGGCCGTCGAGCGCGAGTAAGGTGCCGAAGGCCACGATCAGGAAGTAGTACAGGAAGGTCGCGACGACGAAGCCACCGGAGCCGAAGAAGGCGACGGGCTGGACCAGCGTCGCAGTCGACCCAACCCGTTGATAGGTCAGGACCTTCTTCATACCGAAGCCGGGTTCGTGCTTGTGCTTCGTGACGTGTCGGACGGTCTCTTGCCAGTTCGGATCGTAGGCTTCGAGCCCCGCACCAGCGCCATCTTCGAGCAGGTAGAGTGTGGACTGGTGCGGGCACGGTGCCCAGATCTCGGTCGCCTCCACCGCCCTCGGGGCTTCGATGAAGGTCGCAGTGACGGCGATGCCGACGACCGCTGCCGCGAGGGGCCACGTAGCCCGACCGGACGCTGCCGGTGCGGTCTTCGGCCGACGCCACAGAAGGCCCGCGAAGGCCACCGCCCACGCCGTCGACACGGACAGGATCATGAGCGGGGTCATGACGACGCGCGCGAAGAAGGACCACGCGAACGCGGCAGGAACAACCAGGACGAGCCCCAAGACGACGGACAGTGCGACGGTCTCGAGCGCGCTCCGGGGTTCGCGTGACTCGCCGGGCGTGCCCGGGAACAACCAGCGTGTGGCGAGCCACCCGGGCAGCCCCCACGCCACCGTCGGAAAGAGGAGGAGCCAGACCAGCGCCAAGGGCCCTACTTCATGCCCGCCGGGGCCCAGAGCGCATGCACGCGAGCGTCGTCGAGGGCGCGTCGTTCGTCGCGAGTCGTCTCGCGGAACGCGCGTTTGTAGTCCGCGAAACGGCCCCCCGCCTTCCAAGCGGCGTAGGCGGCGAGGCCGGTCTCTTCGCCGCCTTGACTGAGCCGGTATTCGACCCAGGCCCACTTCGGCGACACGCTGCGGATCTCGACCTTGCCGTGCAGGCCGTTCCGAAGTCGAGCGATACGGCGTTCGTGTACCTCGATGTCGGTGAAGGCCGCGTCACCGAGGGGGGTGTGGAGCTTCGGCACGAAGGGCGACGCGCCGATGGCGACGCGCGGGACGATGCGCTGCATCTCGAGCGAGAAGTCGATCAGCTCGTCGATGTCGGCGTCGGTCTCACCGGGGAGACCGATGATGACGTACATCTTGAGCTGCACCATCTTCACGAGCGCGGCGAGGCGCGCCGCTTCGAGCAGATGTCGACCGCGGAGGCCCTTCTTCAGCCGACCGCGCATCGCTTGGCTTGGGGCGTCTGAGGCGACCGTCATGGTGCGATAGCCGCCCTGATGGAGCAGCGACACGAACTCTTCGTCGAGACGGTCGGCCCGAAGGCTCGAGATTCCGACGCCCTTACCGGCCGCGATGGCCGCCCGTAACACCGCGCGAATATGGGTGTATTCGCTGATCGCGGCTCCGACGAGGCCGATGCGCGGCGCGGGGCTGTCGAGCACCGGTAGCACCGACTCGAGCGGCGCTTCCCGCATCGGCTGAGCGGCGGCGCGCATGACGCAGAAGGTGCAGTAGCGCGGGCAGCCGCGGCTCGCTTCGACGAGCATCATGTTCGAGAGTTCGGCGTGTGGCGTCCATATCTGGCCGATGGCCGGCAAGTCGCTCGCGGGGCTCACGAGCATGTCGGGGACGCGGCTCCCGTGGAGCGACGGGACGTAGAGGCCCGGGAGCGCGGCGAGGGCGTCGAGGAGTCCGTCGCCGGCGCGTCCCACGTGGGTCGCGAGCAGGTCGGCGATGCGGCGCACGACGGGCTCGCCGTCGCCGACGACCACCGCGTCGACGAAGGGCGCGAGCGGGAGCACGTTCGACATCGTGATCGGGCCGCCCAGCAGCACGAGCGGGTGCTGAGGGCCGCGCTCCGAGCGCAGCACCGGGATCCGGGCGAGCTCGAACATCGTGAAGAGATTCGCGATATCGGGCTCGTAGGCGAGCGAGATGGCGATGACGTCCGCCCCACCGACCGGGAAGCCGGTCTCGAGCGTGACGAGCGGTGTGCGTGCGCGGCGGTGCGCCTCGACGTCGTCCGGGAGCACGGCGCGTTCGGCAGAGATCTCCGGATGATCATTGAACATCCGGTACACGACCTGGTAGCCGAGCGAGCTCATGGCGACCGAGTACGGGTTCGGATAGAGCAAGGCCACGCGAACGCCGCCGCTACGCTTCAGGAGCGTGCCGCCTTCCGCGTCGAGGAGCTGCTTTCGGGTGAGACCGGACACCCCCGCTAGATACGCGGGCGGGTGGGCCTTGTCGATTGGAAAGCCCTTAGGAGATATCGTCGGCTTCCCGCGCGCGGAATCGCCCCGCGGATTGGCCGTTCAGGCCAATCCGCAGGCGTCGCTTGTCCACGTCGCGTCCGGCTCCTAGACGGGCAACGAGCCCGCCGTCGTCGCTGATCACGCCGTAGCCGTGGCGATCACAGTGGATTGCCCGTCGATGGCAATCCGCTCAGTGGATTGCCCGTCGATGGCAATCCGC
>JADMJS010000515.1 GCA_018780435.1 Myxococcales bacterium | reverse complement strand
TCGACTGGAACGTCTCCGCGCGCACCGACGAGACCCACATCAAGACCTACGTCGAGGAGCGCGAGCTGACCGTGATGCTCCTGGTCGACGTCAGCCGCGACGGCCAGTTCGGAACACGCGACCGGCTCAAGGCCGACGTCGCCGCCGAGGTCGGCGCGCTCCTCGCGTTCAGTGCGATCAGCAACAACGACCGCGTCGGCCTCGTGCTCTTCTCGGACCACGTGGAGCACTTCGTCCCTCCCAAGAAGGGCAAGAGCCACGTCCTCCGCGTCATTCGGGACATCCTGACCTTCGAACCCACGGGCCACGGCAAACGCATCGAAGCCGGGCTCGACTTCCTCGGCCACATCGCGCGCCGGAAGTCGGTCGCCTTCCTGCTCTCGGACTTCTACGCCGCCGGCTGGGAGTCGGCCGTCCGCATCGCGCGTCGGCGCCACGACCTCATCCCGGTCGTCGTGACCGATCCGCTCGAATCGGAGCTGAAAGGCGCCGGGCTCGTGGCCTTCGAAGATCCGAAGACAGGCGACGTCCTCTGGCGTCATACCGGCGGCTCCTTCCTTTCGCGTTTCAAGACGCGCACGAGCACCGACACGGCAGCGCGTAGCAAGACCTTCCTGCGCATGAAGCTCGACTTCATCTCGATACGGACCGGCGAGCCGTACACGCAGGCCCTGATGCAGTACTTCCGTCTGCGCTCGAAGAGGCACTAGCCATGAGCGCATCGAGACCCAACCTCTCGTTCCTGCTGGCCTTCGTGCTCCTGTCGGCCGTCGCGACGGCGCAGCCCGCGCCTGCGGCCCCCACGCCGGCGCCCGCCGCCACTCCCGCCGAGCCGCCCCCGCCGCCACCGCCCGTGACGATCACCACGAAGTGCGAACCCGAAGTCATCAAGCTCGGCGATCGTTTCACCTTGGTCGTGACGGCGAAACACGCGGCCGACGTCCGCCTCTTCTTTCCGGCCGCACCGTCGCTCGGGTCCTACCGTCTCCTCACGCCGGCCGGCGCCCCGGAGCGGGTTCAGGAGGGGGACTCCGTCGTTGAGACGTGGCGTCTCGAACTGATGGCGCTGCGAATCGGCAAGCGCAAGATCCCGTCTTTCCCCATTGACTACGAGACCTTGGCCAAAGACACCGGCCACGTCTCGGCGCCCCCGGCGACGGTGGTCACTGAAGGTCGCATCGAAGACGCGTCGAAGGAGGTCGCCCTCTCGCCGGCCGCGCCTCCTTTCCAAGTCTTCGACCGAAACTGGGCCCTCATCATCGCGCTCATCTCCGTGGGCGTCATCACCCTGACGGCGGTCCTCACGCTCATCGCGGCGCGCTACGTGGCCCGCCTCGCGCCGCGTGGGCCGCCGCCGCCCCTGCCCCGACCGGCTCACGAAGTCGCCGCCGAAAGGATCGCCGCCTTGCGCGACTCCGGTCTGCTCGCCAAGGGCCAGCTCAAGGAGTTCGTGTTCCGAGCGTCGGAGATCCTGCGGGACTACGTGGGCCGCCGCTACCAGGTGGACGCCCTCGACCGTACCTCGAGCGAGCTCCTCGCGGACATGCAGTCCCTGTCACCGAAGGGGCTCTCGCTCTACGAGTTCGAAGCCTTCCTAAACAGCACCGACCTCGTGAAGTTCGCTGGCATCACGCCCGCCCACGACGAGTGTTCGGCATCGCTCCAAAAGGTCGAGGCCATCGTGCTCGCGACGCGCGCCTCCGACCTCGAGGTCGGGGACCAGCGAGCCAAAGAAGAGCTTCGGCGGCGCCTCGAGAAGCCCGCGCACCCGTTCAAGCGCGTCTTCGCGGTCTCCGTCGACTTGCTCATCCTCGCGACCCTCTCGACGGGGCTCATCCTCCTCGGCCGCAAGCTGGACTTCGGTGCGATGCCCTGGGTGAGCCTCGGCCTCACGCTCACGCTCTTTCTCCTCCGCGACCTCTTTGGCGAGGGCAGCCCCGGGAAAGTCCTCTCGGGTCTCGGGCTCGCGCCGATTCACGACACGCGGTCGGAAGCGCTCGACGGCGGCCCGCGAATCGCACGCAACCTCCCGCTACTCCTGCCGATCGCTGGTCACACGATGGAGCTCGTAGTGATGGTCTACGCGTCCGACGGTCGGCGCGTCGGCGACCGCATGGCGGGCACACGCGTCCTCGACCGCCGCCCGGACGCGTCCGAGTACAGCTTCTTGGTGCTCGCGATCTTCGCGATCGCCGCTGCGGTCGTCGTCGGGGGCGTCCTGCCCTTCGTCTGGATGGGGGCCGCCTGATGCTCGGCAACGGCCTCACCTTCCACTCGCAGTGGGCCTTCCTGCTGCTCATCGCCATTCCCATCGCGGCGCTCGGCCTGTTCTGGCTGCAACGACGCCGCACGGGCACCTTCGTCTACGGCAACACCCACGCGCTTCGGGAGGTGAAGACCGGATTCCTGGGCCATCTACACGCCCTCCCGGGCATCCTCCGGGTGCTCGCCCTCGTGGCGCTGGTGGTCGCCATCGCCCGCCCGCAAAAGCCGAACCGCAAGGTCATCGCGTCCGAAGGCGTCGACATCCTGGTCGCGCTCGACATGTCGGCATCCATGAACGCGGTCGACAATTCGCCGGAGGAGATCCGGGCCGCGCAGCTCGACGGCAAGAACCCGAAGAATCGCTTCCAAGTCGCGACGGAATTGCTCGTCGACTTCATCAAGAACCGCGCCGAGGCCGGCGATCGCGTCGGCCTCGTCATCTTTGGCGAAGGCGCCTACCTCAAGTACCCGCTCACGAGCGACTACCGGCGAGCCATCAAGGACATCACGGAGCTCGTGCTCGACGACGGCATCCGCGACGCCGACTCGCCCGAGTTTTGCCGAAACGACTGCACCATCTCGGGTGGGGCGACGGCCATCGGTGACGCGCTACGGCGCGGCTTCCTGCGCCTTCGAGACGCGTCCGGCAAGGAGAAGACCCTCATTCTCATCACCGACGGCGCGGAGAAGGGCTCGAAGATGAGCGCCAAGTACGTCGCGGAGTACGTGCGCGACTGGGGCCGCGAGCTCGATCCCGAGACGAAGCAGCCTCGTAAGCCCATCAAGATCTACCCCTTCCTCGTCGGGGGCGGCTCGAACGTCTATGTCCCGGACACCAGCAACCGCACGGGCGCCATCGTGCGCGATCGGAGCGGCCTCATCCGCTATCAAGCGGTCCCGCCGGGCGCTTTCGAGACCAACCCCTCTCTGCTGCAGGAGGTCGCGACGCTCACGGGCGGAAAGTATTTCCAAGGCTACGACGAGAAGGCCTTCCGCGAGCAGTTCAAGGACTTCGAGAAGACCGTCTATGAGCGGACCATCGAAGACTTCCCCGACGAGAAGTTCATGCCGTGGGCGTACTTGGCCCTCGCGCTCGTCCTGCTCGAAGCGCTCCTGCGACTCACCGTCTTGAGGAAGTTCCCATGACCGGCCAAGACCTCGGTTGGGCCGATGGCCACCTCTGGTGGCTCCCCCTGGCAGCCGTCTTCGTTCTGCTGCTCGTGCTCGTTCACTTTCAGCTTCGCGCCCGCATCATCGCCCGACTCGGCCACGTGCCGCTGATCGAGAAGATGACGGCCTCCACCTCGGTGGGTAAGCAGTGGCTCAAGTGGATGCTCGTGGTCACCTCGTTCGCGCTCATCGGCGCCGCCGCGATGCGCCCGCAGTACGGCACCCGGGAAGCGGAGCTCAAGAACCGCGGTATCGACGTTGTCATCGCCGTCGACTTGTCGAAGTCGATGCTGGTCCAGGACGTCGCGCCCAACCGGCTCAAAGCGGCCGTCTCGGAGCTGAAGAACATCATCGACCGCCTGCCGGGGGGCCGCGTCGCTGTCGTGCCCTTCGCAGGCACGGCGTTTACGCAATGCGCCCTCACCACCGACTTCGCCGCCGTGAAGACCTATCTCGACGACTTGCGCGTCGAGGACATGCCCGTCGGGGGCACCCGCATCGGCAACGCCATCCGGCACGCGATGGAGCTCTTCGAGACGAAGCTGACGGACGCCGAGAAAGAGAACCCGGCCTTTACGGGCCTCGAACAGATCGAGCCTTCGCACTACAAGGCGGTGATCCTGGTCACCGACGGGGAGGACCACGACGCGGACGCCGTCGCCGCGGCGCAGCTCGCCTCGGGCCGCAACATTCGCATCTATACGGTGGGTATCGGCAGCCAGAACAGCGCGGCGCCTATCCCGCAGATCGCCGACGACGGGAGCCGCGTCGGCTGGGTCACCGGCGAACAGTCTCAGAAGCTCTTCTCGGACCTCAACGTCGGCCTCTTGAACGACGTCGCGGGTGCCGCAAACGGCGTGAGTGCCATCTACGGCCAGACGGATGTCGCGGGCACGATCAGTCAGTCGCTCGACACCCTTGAGAAGCAGGAATACGAGCATCAGTTCCAGGACTTGCGCGAGGACCGCTTCCAGTTCCTGCTCATCCCCGCGTTCGCGTTCCTCCTCGTCGAGGCGCTGCTCACGGACCGTCGTCGACGCGCCCGACGCACCGGCGTCGGGCTCATGGCCGCCAAGGCTCGGGTGACCCCATGAAGCGACGACTCCACCACTTGCTCGCCGCGCTCGTGCTCGGCGCCTGTTCGGGCGATGCGTTCATCGCGAGCCGCGGCGACGTCGACGAGGCGAACGCACTGCTCGCCGAGGGCCGCTACGACGAGGCGCTCGCGGCCTACGACGCGCTGGAGTCGAAGAACCCGCGGATCGCTTTCAACCGCGGCCTCGCGCTCATGGGGCTCGAGAAGTGGGACGACGCCATCGCGGCCTTCGACGAGGCGCGTGAAGCGAGCGACGTCACGATGAAGGCCCAGAGCTACTTCCACGTCGGGACCGTCCATGCGCGTCGTGCTCTCGTGGTGGAGAAGACGGCGAGCGCACCCGTGCTTCAGGCGCCGGTCACCCCCGACCCCGACCCGAACGCGCCGGCACCCGAGCCGGAGCCGCCCGCCGACCCGAGTGTAGCCGCCCTGCCCCACTGGCAGGCCGCCGTGGACGCCCTGGAGAACGCGCTGACCCTACAGCCGGACTACCCGGAAGCCAAACATCAGCTCGAGGTGGCGCTCATGCGGGTCGATCCGCCGTGCCACCTTCGAAACGACAAGCAGGAGCCCAACAACACCTTTGCGGGCGCCTTCGGCATCACGCTCGCCGATCCGCCGCAAGACGCCAAAGATGCCGCGCCGGGTGAGAAGCGGGCCAAGCTCGACCTCGTCATCTGTCCCGACGACACCGACTGGCTGAAGGTCGCGGTCGAGAAGGGCGACCGCGTCACGGCGAAGGTCACCAAGTCCAAAGGCGCCGACCATGCGCTCCCGAACGTGAGCGCGTGGGCTGCCGATGGGAAGACGCGTATCAGCCCGGCTCCGAAGACCGACCCGGGTGGAACCCCCGTCGCGGTCCCCTCGGTGTCGCTGACGGGCGCGGCCGACGCGGGCGAGCTTCGATTGCTCGTCGACGAACCCGGGGGCGACGAGTTCTCGGGCTCGGTCGAGATCGCGGTACGCCCCGCGTGTGAGCGCACGGAAGGCCCAGAAGAGCCGAACGACGAGCGCTCGGCGGCCAAGCTCATCGAGGCCGTGAAAGCCGATCCGAAAGAAGGCGCGACGCCGCCGGGTGGCCCGGGGGATCCGCCGGTACCGGGCGCTCCGGGTGGTGCGCCAGAAGGGCCGCAGCCGACGGTGGGGCGGCTCTGCCCCGGTAACGAGGACTACTTCGTCGTCAATGTCGGCCCAGGCGAGTCACTCGAATTGACCGCTCAGCTCATGGTTCAAGCCGGCACCGTCAAGCTCACGCTTGAGGACGACGCGGGCACCGTGCTCGCCGAAGGCAAGAAGGGCGAGAAAGACACCCTCGTCGCGCTCGCGTACAACCCCGGCGCGAAGCCGGTCTACGTGCACTTGCACGGCGCCGACGCGGAGGCGGTCTACGGTCTCACGGCAAAGCTGATCCCGCCTTGCGTGCAGCGTGAAGACGACAACGAGGAGAACGACTCGAGCGCGGCTGCCAGGGCCTTTGGGCCGGGCAAGTACGAGAAGCAACAGCTCTGCCCGGGCGATCCGGACGTCTTCTCGGTCAACGTAAAGCCGGGTGAATCCGTTATCGCGCACCTGAAAGCCGAGCCGATCCACGGGATCCCGACGCTGGCCGTCACCGACGGACAGACCAAGGTCTTCGGCGAAGGCTTCGCGCTCAAGGGCGGACAGCTCGCCATGGCGCTCGATCCGGGCGAAGGCACCTACTACGTCGAAGTGGCTGGCGACGCCGACGCCCGCTACACGCTTGAGATTCAGGTGCTGCCGGCCTGCCCTGAAGGCAACGACGCGGAAGAGCAGAACGACGAGCCCGACAAAGCCAAAGCATTGGCGCTACCACCACCGCCCGAGCAGCAGCCAGGTGCGCCCCCGGGCGCGGCCGGCCAAGGTGAGCAGGAGGTGACACGCCTCCTTCGCATCTGCCCCGGCGACGTGGACTTCTTCCGCATCGGAGTGACGCCGGAGTCACAGCTCCTCGTCGCGTCGATCGAGTTCGTCCACGAGAAGGGCGACCTCGACCTCG
>JADMJS010000265.1 GCA_018780435.1 Myxococcales bacterium | reverse complement strand
CCGTCAGTCACGTGCGGAAGGAGAACTGCTTCGATGAACTGGAAAGACATCTACATGAAGGCCTTTCCGCAGAAGGCACCGCCCCGCCCTTACGACTGGCCGGAGCTTCAGAAGCCGGGGCCGGGAGACCCCTCCAAGTACCCGCAGATCGGCGGCCCGAGCAAGGCACCCGGCGGCGCGTACCCGGAGCTCAAGAAGGCGGGACCGGGCGAAGGCAGCGCTTACCCGCAGCTCGCCAGCGGCGCGGGCGCCGGTGAGTACAACTGGCCCGAGGCGAAGCCCCAGACGAAGTGGCCCGGCATGAACCTGCCGTCGAGCCACCCGGTCGACCACGTCGGCGACTTCAACTTCCGCGTCGAGATCGAAGGCGTGGAAGCGGGCGCCTTCACGAAGGTCGAAGGGCTGAACGTCAGTATCGAGCCCATCGAGTACCAGCACTCGGATGACATCACCCCGCGCAAGCGCATGGGTAAGATCCGAGTCGACAACGTGAAGCTCATCAAGGGCTACGTGAACACGCCGCACCTCTATAAGTGGTGCGAAGACGCGATGAAGGGCGACATCAGCCGCAAGTCGCTGTCGATCGTACTTCTCGCCGACGACGGCGCGAGCGAAGTCTGCCGCTACAACCTGTACGACTGCTGGCCGTGCAAGTGGGGCAGCTTCCGCCTCGACGGCCAGGGCCGTGCAGCGATGGTGGAAGAGATCGAGATCGTCGTCGAGCACGTCGAGCGCGCCTGAACGCGCGCCGGAGCGGGGCAATGAGCTCCGACTCGGGCCCACGGGGCGGCGGGGCTACTCAGCCGCGACGCCCCGCCCGTCGACAAGCCTCTGTGTTGCGATATGCTGCGGCTCGGAGGGGCTCTCGCCTTGGCAGGTAGTTCGACCACCGATCCCTTGATCGGACAGATCCTGAGCGAACGATACCGCGTGCTCGAACGTATCGGGCGCGGCGGCTTTGGCGCGGTCTACCGAGTCCAGCACATCCGACTCGACAAGACCCTGGCGCTGAAGGTCCTCTTCGACCGCACCGGCGAAAATCCCCGCATGATCAAGCGCTTCGAGCGGGAAGCGCGCGCCGCGTGCCGCATCGGGCACGACAACATCGTCGAGATCACGGACTTCGCCCGCTTCGGCGACCACGGCTACTACTTCGTGATGGAGTACCT
>JADMJS010000750.1 GCA_018780435.1 Myxococcales bacterium | reverse complement strand
CATCGCACTCTGAGTGTCATCCAACATCGTCGCGTGCTTGAGCAAGCCAGAGCGAAGCGCGACCAAAAAAAACAACGTTGACCGTTGAGCCAGAATGTTTTTTGATCGAAGACGTCAAATCGAGAGTGAGCTGGTGCTCGACGACGACGAGCTGGAGCTTGACGAGGATGACGAGCTCGATGACGACGAGCTGGACGATGAAGACGACGTGCTCGACGACGACGAGCTCGACGACGACGATGATGAGCTCGACGACGAGCTCGACGACGACGACAAAAAGTCGCTCGACGAGTCGCTCGTGAACAGATCGATCGGCGGCTCAATCTCGTCAATGTCGGCGAGTTTGACGCACTGAATCCACGGGTTCGAGATCACGACGCGCAGGCCCTTGCAGAGGCCGTGCTGGATCGTCGGCTTGAGCTCGATCGTGTGGTTGCCGACGTCGAGGTCGACGCGAATCGTGGCGTCGATCGTGCCCGACGCCAGAAACGACGTCTGCCCGCTCTTCCACACCGCCACGCCGTCCAGCAGCACCAAGGTCGTCGGGCCGCAGCGCTTGTCGTCGGCGTGCTCGTGCTCGTAGATGCGCAGGTAGTCGAACCGCAGATTGCAGCGCGCGCGCAGCGGCGTATCGGCGACGAGGCTGCTGCAGTTGCCCTGGACCAGCTGCGTGAAGCTGACGCACACGTCGAGCCGCTCGCTCGGCGTCTGCACCACCGGCGGTTTGTGTCCGCTGTGGGCGGAACCAACGCGTGGCAGGTCGGCGGCGCGTTCAACGGCGTGCGCGTCGACTTGAACGCCGACGGCGATCTGCCGGGCTCGCCGTCGATCGCGGCGTGCGACTGCGGCACCGCCGCCGCCGCCGATGTTTGTCCGGTCGTCGACTCGTCGGCCAGCGACTGCCCGGGCTACGCCGTGCCCGTCCTGTCGGCGGGCGGCGTCGACTTTGTCTGCATCGAGTTCTCGTTCCACCTGTTCGCGGGCGTTGCGCGCGTCGACTTTGCCCAAGCCATCGTCGCCGTCGACGGCGTGGAGAAGACGTGGAGCAGCGGCTTTTACTCGACCGACGACGACGGCAACTTGCTCGCGCTCGGCCTGATCAAGAACGGCAACTTCATCCCTGGGATCAACAGTGACAGCGGAGCGGGCGTCCTGTTCTACGCGTGCGG
>JADMJS010000571.1 GCA_018780435.1 Myxococcales bacterium | reverse complement strand
CGCAGCCGCCTCCTCGTCAGCCTTGCGCTTGGCTGCGGCCGCCTCGTCCGCCTTGAGCTTGGCCGCCGCCGCCTCGTCGTCGGCCTTTTTCTTGGCAGCTGCTGCCGCCTCCTCATCCGCCTTCTTTTTGGCCGCGACCGCCTCGTCGGCCTTCTTTTTGGCGGCAGCCGCGTCGTCGTCCGCCTTCTTTTTGGCCGCGGCCGCCTCGTCAGCCTTCTTTTTCGCAGCCGCCGCGTCGTCGTCCGCCTTTTTCTTGGCGGCCGCCTCGTCGTCAGCCTTGCGCTTGGCGGCCGCCTCGTCGTCCGCCTTTTTCTTGGCGGCCGCCTCGTCGTCCGCCTTTTTCTTGGCCGCCGCCGCCTCGTCGTCCTTGCGCTTAGCGGCCGCCTCCTCGTCGGCTTTGCGCTTGGCCGCCGCCTCCTCGTCGGCTTTGCGCTTGGCGGCCGCCTCTTCGTCCGCCTTTTTCTCGTCCTCTTCCTTCTTCTTCTTCTTGGCCTTTTTGCTGCTCGCCTCGTCGTCGGCAGCGGCGGCGGGCGCGTCGGCGTCCTTCTTGGTGGGCAGCGACGAGCTCGACGTCTGGCGCACGAGCGACGCAAACTCGCCCTCGACGCCGTCCTTGTTGCGACGGCGCCGCCCGCTGCTCTTGACGTCGTCGTCGGTCGCCTCAACCGCGACAGACGCCGGCGCCACCGTCGGCGCGTCCTTGGCGCCGTCGACCGTGTCGCGCACCAGCGACGCAAACTCGGCGCCTGCGCCCGTCGCCTTGCGGCGTCGGCGAGTCGTCGACTTGTGCGACTCGTCCTCCTCGCCGCCCGCTGCACCGTCGGCCGCGGCGTCCGTCTTGCGGCCCTTCTTGACGCGCACGCGCACCGTCTTCTTCTCGCCCGTCGTGCCAGTTTCGCCCTCATCGGACTCGTCGTCGCCGCCTTCCTCGTCAGCCTTCTTTTTGGCGGCAGCGGCAGCGGCAGCCTCGTCGTCGGCCTTCTTCTTGGCAGCGGCAGCCTCGTCGTCTGCCTTTTTCTTGGCGGCGGCAGCCTCGTCGTCGGCCTTGCGCTTGGCAGCCGCCTCCTCATCGGCCTTGCGCTTGGCAGCTGCCTCGTCGTCCGCTTTGCGCTTGGCGGCCGCCTCCTCGTCGGCCTTGCGCTTAGCGGCCGCCGCTGCCGCCTCATCCT
>JADMJS010000062.1 GCA_018780435.1 Myxococcales bacterium | reverse complement strand
AGTTGGGGAAGGCGGCGTCGAGGATGTCGACGAGCAGGAGCGCGGGGATGAAGAGGGGCTGAAGAGCGGTGAGGATGACGATGGCGGGGTCGCGGATCATGGCGAGCGCGGCGGTGACGGCAAACAGCTCGGGCAGCTTGTCGCGCGAGTCCTTGAAGAACAGGGCGTTTGCGGGGCCGACGTCGATCGGGAGCGGGTTGCCGTTGAGCTGCACGGAAAGTCGTCAGTCATTGTAAACGCAGGCTGGCAACGCGGCCGGCAGCTTACAATAAGCTCGGTCGTCGGCGGCAATCGATCCAACTCCAGCGGCAGCCACTTCAGCCGGTTGTCATTGAGCTGAGAGCGCGTCAGGCACGGAAGCAAATGGGCTGACGTACATAGAGCACGCGCAGCGACGCCAGCCGCCCAAGCTCCGGCGGCACAGCCGTCAGCGCATTTTGCCAGAACTGCAGTGCGGGCGGGTAAGACGGAGCAACGACGGCCCAACGATGCTCACCTCCAACCGCAAGAGTGTTGTGAGCAGTCCGATCTCGCGAGGCACGGCCACGAGCGCGTTGCCGCCGAGCTGGCGAAAAGAGATCAGACGTGGCGAGGCGCGCGGGGCATGCGGCTCACGTAAAGATCCGTTAACGCCGTCAAGCGACCGATCTCTGGCGGGATCGCGACCAAGCGGTTCCGCGACAGCTGCGCAGCAACGCGTGAGCAAAACGGGCGCGGCGGCGGTGGTGGCGACGCACGTGAAGCTCCGTCAACTGCGTCATGGCCAGCACGCCCGCGGGAATAGCGGTCAAGACGTTGCCGGCGAGCTGCAGCGACGGCGTCAGCGCAGAACAAAAAGAGAAACGGCTGCTCACCGACAACTTGGTAACGCGCGTCAGCTTGGCGATGTTGTCAGAGACGGCGACCAGTCCCTGACTAATCTGTAGCGAAGCCAAGGGTCGTGTCAGGCGCCGCGAACCAGAAGGAGAAATTGCACCTTCAAATAGCCCTCGGTGAGCGGCACGCGGCGCTCAACGACATAGCCGTGTTCTTTCGTCAACTGGAGAACGGTCTCGTGCGACATCTGAAGCGGTGCGCGAGAGGAGGTCGAGCCAAACCAAAAAGTCAAAGTTTCACGGTTGACTTGTGTGAGCGCGCGTCGGGAGCGAGATGAAATTGATCTGGGCATGAGGA
>JADMJS010000166.1 GCA_018780435.1 Myxococcales bacterium | reverse complement strand
CCGCCGGCACAAAGTACTTGCCGGCCTCGAGCTCGCACATCAGCCCGCAGTGCTCCAGCAGCTCGACAAAGAAGCCGATCTCATTGGTCGGCGAGCGCCCGCCGTGCCACACGAGCTCGAGCAGCTCGCGCGACGCCACGCACGTCTTGCCGTACGACTCAAAAGCCTCTCAGCGCGCTGCTCGCCGCCTCGCCGCCCTACGCGTGCTGCAGGAAAACGCACAAGCTACCGACAAAGAAAATGAGAAAAAAAAAAGCAAAAAAAAAAAAAGAAAAAAAATTGCACTCAGGGGATGAGAGCCAGCGCGCGCAGAAGAGTTTGCGTTCATACGTTTCGTGCGTTTGGCATGCTGAAAGGAAAAAGCGACAGTCATCTGTGGTCGGTCAAAAGTTTGAGGCCCAGAGCGAGGTAACCCAAGCAATCACGCACATCAGGTGGGCGGCACAACAACCACTCACTCGCTCTGTGCTTCTTCGTCGCACACCACACAAACGATGACCTCTGTTTTCGAAAAGATTGACACAGTCGCGCGTTACCGAAAGGCGCTCAATGACATTGCCCGGTTTCTGCAAGAGTTCATCGCCACGCACACGCCAGAACAAATCGAATTGAAGGTGAGCTTTTTTTTTTTTTTTTTTTTTTTTTTTCTTTGCTCTATTGACTCGGAGTAGAAGGCGCACGTTGCGTTGCTCGTGTCGGTGATGACGGTACCCGCAGGCTGTGAAAAATTTGCAGCCGACATCTTGGGCTCATTCGAACTCCCGGCGCCCGCCGACGACGCGCCGCCGAGAAAGCGCGCTGGACCGCCGCCGACATCCTCGAAGAAGGCGAAGCAAGAGCAGATCATCCCGTCGCAGCAACAGATCATTCCGTCGCAGCAACAGATCGTTCCGTCGCAGCAACAGATCATTCCGTTGCAGCACCGACGGCTCTCGAAGAGCGACGCGAAAAAGGAGTTGAGAGATCGCATCCTGCGGCTGGCGCAGCAGCTGGAGCGTGAGATCGAGCAGCCGCGTACTGTCAGTCTGGGAGAGCTCAAGAATTCGGTCGAGAGGAGAATCAGACTCGGCATGACGGATGCAGAGATCCTCGACGCTGTACATCAATTTTACCCGAAGAGGCAGCAGCAGCAGCAGCAGCAGCAGCAGCAGCAGCAGCAGCAGCAGCAGCAGCA
>JADMJS010000362.1 GCA_018780435.1 Myxococcales bacterium | reverse complement strand
CCGGGCGGGGATGCGGCGCGAGGAAAAGAGAATCACTTATTTACGACCGAGCCCTTACTCAGGGAGCTCGTCGAGCATTTTCTGGACGGTGCCGATTCGGCCGTCGCCCGGTGGAAGGATGAGCTTGGCGTCGCGAAGGTGGCGACGCGCTTCCGCCGGGTTCCCCTTGGCGGCTTTGGCCTTGGCGATGAGCGCGTCCGCCTGGGTCGAGAGCTTCTCAAGGATGAGCTTCGCACCCTGTTGACCCTTGTCGAACTGAACGGCCTTTCGTGCCGCTTTGGCGGCCTCGAAGAGGCGGCCCGCCTGGAACTGACTGCTGGCGCGATGCGCGTGCATCGTTGCCAGCGCCTTCTTGATCGGCGCTTGGTAGGACGACCCGATTCGCTTGTCGAGCGTCATGGCTTCGCTGAGGGCCGTGATGGCGGCGATGTCTCGCAGCTGCGACGCGGCGGCTTGCCCCGCTCCGTATTGCTTCTCGAACGCTTGGATGTTTCGCGCGAGCGTGCGGGCCCGCGACTGGTCATCGGTGGAGAAGGCAGCATCCTTGCCGGCCCTGGTGAAGTACGCTGCGGCGCCCTTGAAGTCGCCGGATGCGTACAGTCGCAGCCCCTTCATGCGGTCGAGGGTGGCCACGGTCGGGGTCGTCGGGGTGGGGGTCGTCGGGGTAGGCGCCTCCACGACAGTCGGGTTCACGGGCGGCGTCGATGGCACTGTGGCCGCTTCGGCCGGGGCCTCCTGGATCGGGTAGGTCACCTTGAAGAGGGTGGGCCCCATTTGGATGACGGTCACGGTCGTCGCGACCGGTTCGGGGGCCGACGCGATGGTCGCCTCCACTGCGAAGAGCGTGAAGGAGGGCCACTCTTCGCCCCCCTCGAGCTTGTCCGGCTCCGAGACTTCGAGGAGCTTCTTGCCTTTCAACTCCTTGCGGAGGGCCTCGAGCCCGCCTTGCATCGCCTTGACCTCGCGTTTGCACTCCTCGAGGAAGGAGGGCGCCGCTTTGGTGCAATCGGCTTCTGCGATGAGCATGGCGATAGCCGCCTTGTCTTGACCTGCCAGGACTGCCTCGAGGAACTGGGTCCCAATCGTCTTCACGTCCTGCAAGAGCTTTTGCTCCGGCGTGACGACCGCGTCCGGCGCGGGCACGGTGGTGCCGGCCTGCGCTGCTTTGGCCTCAGCGGTCAGCGCCGCCGACTCGGCCGCGTACGGCGAATCCGACGGGATCTGCTGGCCGAGCGTGACGGCGAGCGCCCAGTTCTTACCCGCGATCTCCTTCTGCTGGCTCTCGAGGATCATCTTGTGCGCGGACGCCGCGACGATGGTCTTCATGAGCGCTTGTACGGTCGCCACCGGAGCGCCCGACTTCTGCGCCGCTTCCGCCTTGGCGAGCGCTTCGGTGATCTTCTTCTCACCGATCAGGAGTCGCGCTTCGAGCACGATCTGTTCGAAGTCCGCCCCAGGCACCACGACGTCCACCGTCACCGCGACGGCGGCGTCAGCCACCGCGACAGCGGCGTCAACCACTGCGACAGCGGCGTCAACCTCAGCGATGACATCCGTCGCCGCGGCGGCGAGGGCATCGGCCTCGGCGCTTCCATCTACCGTCGTCGCGTCGGGATCGGCAGCGACGAGGACCGCGCCATCCGCGAGCGCCGCCGCGTCGCTGGGATCGACGTCGGCGGCGGCCAGCGCATCCGGGTCGAGGGCGGCGACGTCCTCTGCCGCAGCCGGTGCGCCCGCGTCCGGCGCTTCGGGCGCGGCGCCGACGTCAGCGGCCGCAGCCGCGACGCCGGCATCGGCGACCGGATCGGCCGCGGGCGCCTCGACGTCGGTCGCGGTCCCTTGGGCTTCGGCTCCGGTCCCATCGGCCTCGGCCGCGCCGTCACTGTTCGTTCCGTCAGTGCCCGTTCCGTCAGTGTCCGTTCCGTCAGTGCCCGTGCCCGTCCCATCCACGTCCGCTGTCACCTGAGCGACGGGAGCGGGCGCGACGGCGGGGCTGCCCCATAGCTGCCACCACCCGAGGAAGTGTCCGCCGAAGGTGACCCCCGCGCCGAGGACGAGCGCCGAGACGCCGAGCACGGCTGGCATCGCCGATCGCTTCGCCTGGACGTCGACCCGGCTGGGTTTGCGTGCGGCGTCGCCTGCGTTACCGGTCACGGTGGGCCCCGGGGCGCCGGCGTAGCCGAAGTGCAGGAGGGTCGTCCCAACCGAGATCTGGTCGTCCTGCTCGAGGACGGCCTTCTTGACGCGGGTGCCGCCGACGCAGGTGCCGTTTTCGCTCCCGAGGTCGATGAGCACGAAGCGGCCGGCGGCCCCTTCGATGCGGAAGTGTTTTCGCGATGCAGAGGGGTCGTTCAGGACCACCTCGCACTCAAGCGCGCGGCCGACGTGCATGACGCCGTCGGACAGGATGAACCGTTTGCCCTCGTCGGGCCCCATGAGCACCGAGAAGACGGCCTTGGGTCCCCCGCGACCGCCATCGCCGCGCCCGCCGTCACCCCGACCTCCGCCGTCTCCACGTCCGCCGCGCTCCGAGGACAGCGCTGACGCGAGGCGCGTACGCTCCTCCACGGGTGGCGCAGGCGGAGGAGGCGGGCGTGTCGGCGGCCGAGGCGACGACGCCACGGGAACCGACGCGGCCCGAACATCCATCATCGTGCGCTCTTCGGGCTCTTCGAGATCCTGACGCATGGGCCCGGTACGGTCCACCATGGCGTCGGCCATCCGAGTTCGTTCGTCTTCGGCTTCCGGCGCCTGCCCGAGCGCGGCACGAAGCGCGTCGCCCGACAGCATCGCGGTCGCTTGATCGAGGTCCTCGCCCTTGGGTGGAGGCGGTGGTCTGGAACCCGGCGGCGGCGGCCCTTGTCTACCCCGAGGATCGCTCACGACGCGGCCTACTGCCCGACCTTGTCGAGCCGGATGTTGAGGTTGCCGACCGCGCCGCCCGTGTCGTCTTCCGCGCCGCTCGTCAGGACAACGGCCGTGATGGCACCGGCGAGAGCCGCCGTGCCGACGCCCACGATGGTCCAAAACCACCAGGTGTCCGTGATTGACTCGTCGCCTTTGCCATCGCCGAGGTCACCGAAGATCTGCTTCTCCGGATCGATGACGACATCGCCGCCGACTTCGGCGGACTCCTTCATGACGGTGTCAGCGAGAGCCTTGGGCGGCCCACCGAGGCTCACGTTCCCCGAACCGGCGACGGGGACTGCGCCGAGCGCCGAGGTCAGAAACTCTTGCACCGACTTGTAGAAGTTCGCGTCACGAACGATCACCGCCTGTACGGGCTTCACCGAGCCGGAGAGATCCCGAACGAAGCCGCTGACTTCAAAGCCCGTCTGACCGAGCGACGCCTTCACCATCAGGATCTCGCGAGCCGCGGTGGCCGCCATGAGCGCTTCGCTGGCTTTGCCGAAGCGCTGCTGGTTCCAGCTCCGCGACACGTCGGCGATGGCTCGGTCGAAGTCCGACTTGCTCGGCGATGACGTGAGCTGCGCCTCGGTCGCGACGCGACCGCCCTCCGGGACGATGGCGGTCGTGCCCCAGCGGAGATAGCCGTCTCGAGCCACTTCGACGAGGTGGCTGCCGGCCGGTACGTTCGGGAGCGTAATGGGCGTGTATCCCTTGAAATTGCCATCGAGGAAGACCTCGGCGGAGTCGGGCGTCGACCGCACTTCAATGTTGCCCGGCGCACGTTCGAGGATGTCGCGGCGAGCGAAGTCGTAGACGTTCTTCACGTCGACCGAGTAGGCATATTCGACCGGCTTCTGGTCGGGATAGAGCAGCAGCGACCGCTTCATGAGCTCGGTCGCCTTGCTCGTATTGCCGTTCAAGAAGCTGGCGACGCCGAGCCCCTTGGCGACCTTGGCGTGCAGCATGATCGAGCCGGCGCCTGGGTTCTGCGCGAGCAGATCGGAGGCGCGTTCGAAGCGGGTCAGCGCCGTCGTCTTGTCGCCCGTGTTCAGGGCCTCGAAGCCCTGCTCCGCCAGCTTCTCGGCCTCGGTCGCCGCCTCCGGGTTGCCCGATGGGGCTCCCGTCCGGACTTCGACGCCGGAGAGCTTGGCCAGCTCGCCGCGCAAGATCGACGACATAACCGCCGCCGCCTGGGCTTGCGAGTCGTCTTTCGGCAAGACGAAACACGCGATGGCGCGTCCTTCGGCGGACGCGATCGTCGACACGAAGAGCGTGTTCAAGAAAGCCAGCGCGACCATGCCGTACAGGGACCGCCCCGCGGGCCCGACGATTCGTGAGTTCGAAGTGTTCATGCGCTTCTCCGTGCTCACTTGGCCACCGGCAGGACGACGGACGGGGTGTAGATCTCGAACGCGCCTTGCGCCGTCGTCTCGAGGTCGGCGGTGCCGCCGATGCCACCCGCGATGAGGATGGTGTCGTTGGCGAGCAAGAGGCTCGCGGCGCCCGCACGGGCCCCGAAGGCGTCTTCGGTCTCAGGCGCCGGTGCGAGGCCGATCGGCAAGGTCGGGTCGCCCGGATCGAACTGCACCTGCACGACGGACCCTGTCGCGTCGAGTGTCTTGCCGCTGGTGAAGCCACCGAGGAGCGTGAGACGGTCCACGCCCGGCGCCCCGGCGGTGTGGAAATAACGCCCGACGCTGAGACCACCGAAGGGGAGCGCCTCGACGGTCGTGGAAGCGCCGCTTTCGGACACGGTCAGGATGGCGGCGTTGTCGGTGCTGGGCTGGTCAAAGCCGCTCCCGTTCCAGCGCACACCCGCGATGTAGGCGAAACGATTGTTCCCGAGCGACGTGAGCGACCCGAAAGAGGTGCGCGGCGCGTCGTCGTAGTTGCCTTCCGGGAAGGTGAAGGTGCCACCCGAGCCGGCACGCTGCTCGGTCGAAGATCGGTAGATCTCGACCATGCGGCCCTTGGTGCCGCCGACGTACAGGAGCCGAGTCACATCGCCCGTCTCGATGGTGGCCACCGAGCCACCGGCGCGATATTGCCGCGGGAAGTTGTAGGAATTGTCGAGGAACGCATGAGCGGTGCCGTCGAAGACGTCGCACTCCGCATACTCCGGCGGCTCGGCGCCGCCCCACGGGCCGCCATCGCAGATGAGCACGAGGCCGTCGCTCGAGATGTTGGCCGCCGTCGCGAACACCCGTTTGGCGACCATGACGCCCTGAACGTCGGTCAAGAAGGCGCCGGACGCGGGGCTCTCGCCCGTGGTCCACTCGAAGACGTCGACGCTGCTGTGTGCGTCGGCGATGTCGAAAGCCCACCCGAACCCATTGGCCGCGGCGGGATCGAAGGTCATCTTCGTGGCGCCACCGATGAGGATGACTTGGCTCTTGGTCGCGCCGCGGACGGTCACCGCCGTGTGAGCGCCACGGGCGGTCGTCATCGCGCTCTCAAGGCGGGTCAGCCCGCCCGTCTGCGAGTCATAGATGAACGCCTTCTTGGACCCGTCCGTCGTCGTGAACGCGGTCGTGGCACCCGGCGTCACGTTAGTGAAGCCGCCCGACACGAGGTAGAATCCGCCATCGAGCGCGGTGACCGCCGGGAAGAGGCGGTGCGTGAACTCGGCGTCGGTCTGCGGGCACGAGAACCCGCCGAGGCGCGAGAAGGTGGCGTTTACGGGGTTGTCGCGCCCACGTTCGACGTCGACCTGAGTACTACGTGCGAACCACCGCGCGTCGTCTCCGACGAAGCCGGTGATCGTCACGATACGGTCCTCGCCTTCCGGCACGCCGCCGATGTTCACCTGATTCCCCGACAGCCCGGTCCGGGCGTTCTGGAGCAAGCCCCCGTCCTTGTCCTGGACGGTGACCTCCACCGCGTTCACTTCGGAGAAGGGATCGCCGCCACCGCCGCTGCACGTGGAGAGCGCCCGTGCGACGAGCGCGACGGGGGCCACGGGGACCGGTTCGGCCGTGCCGCACGCGATGAGGGATCCGAGCCCCGCGACGGACGCAACCACGCGCGCCCGAGACGTGAGGGTGCGGAGCCCCACCCACGCAGTCCCCTGGGGGACTCGGGTTGGCGTTCCGGCGGCGGTCGAAGCGGCCGACGAGCGGCCTAGTGAGGAGTGAAGTTCTCGAGTAGCCACTTGTCCCCTACCTTGTGGAGCACGAACGGGGGATTCGAGCCGACGGGCGGGCTCTTCGCCACGAAGATGCGGACCTTGCCCTCACCTTCCGGCTTGACGGAACAGATGTCGTAAGTCGGGTCGCTCGGCCCGTAGACAAGGCGCTGAAACGCCTTGCCGCCGTCTTTGCGCGCCGCGCCGAACCAGTAGCGTCGGGCGTCGCTCTCCCGCTGGAGCTGCGGGTTGATGTGCGAAAAGAACTGCTTGAACGCGTCGTCTTCGTCGCGAACGAGCAGCGCCGCAAATACGAGATACAGCGTGCCTTCCGCGGTCGTCGGATCGGCCTTGTCCACACGCTTCGGATTCGCGCAGTTCAAGTACGTGCGTCCGGTGCCGGGTGCACCTTCCGACCCGGTCGGGACGACGATCTGCCCTTGGCTGCCGAGCTTGACGTTGTCTGGTCCGCTCATGCCGGCGTCGCGGTGGATGCTGCCCACCTCTTCGGGCTCGGTCGGCTTGCAGCCGGCACCCGCCAGCGCCAGCGCGGCGAACAGGGACGCCGAGACGATCGTGGACCATGCGGATGTGGCACCGAAACGCAGCGACGACGGCCCTCGGACCCCGTCTTGATTCAACCGGCGCTCTCGTCGTCTCGTCACGGTCAGTCCTGCCACGGCAAGGGTTCCCTGGTGGGTCCGGGTCGGTCCCGACTCGGTTCGAGTCCGAAGCGGGCGACTCTGGAACCGAAGTGGTCGGCCGGCGCGGAGCTTAGCACCCCGTGTGCCGCTCTACAATCAACCGGCCGGGTCGGGCTTCAATCACCTGCGAGGTCGTGCGCCGGCGCCGGCGGGTCACGGCCCACTCGACCTCGAGGGGGCACGCCGGATCAACCCGGTGTGACACCCAGCGCTCGTTCGAGCATCGGACGGTCGCCCTGGACGACCGTGCGCTGGAGGTAGAGCTCAAGCCCGCGCAACCCGCCGAGCTCCTGGCCCCCACCCGCGCGACCGGGGCCGCCGTGGATGCTGGCGGGGAGAACGGCGCCGTGACCGGGTCCGTGGGGGGCGATCTTCTCACTGCCCACGTTGACGCGGCCGAGCCATGGGCCGGCGGACGCGACGAAGGTCGTCACGAAGTCGCGGTCGTCGCTGTAGACCGACGCGCAGAGCCCACCCTGCCCTCGCGCAACAGCCGCCGCGGCGGCAGTGGCGTCGCCCGAATACGGGATGAGGGTCGCCACGGGGCCGAAGACCTCGTCGTCATGAACGCGTGGCGTGTCGACCGACTCGGCTCGAAGGAGCGTCGGGCCGACGAAGAAGCCGCGGCCGGCCTCGACGTCGACGAGTGCGCCGGAGCCACCGTCGCCGTGGACGAAGCGGCAGGACGCAGCGAGCCCCGCGATGCCGGCCCGCGCTCGGTCGCGTTGAGCGGCGGTGATGAGTGGCCCCACAGTGACGCCCGTACTTCGCGGGTTTCCGACCTTGACGGCAGCGAGGCGCTCTGTGAGGTCGCTCTGGACCTCGTCGAGGCGCGACTCCGGCACCAGAACGCGCCGGAAGGCCGTGCACTTCTGACCGGCCTTTTGTGTCATCTCGCGGACGACTTCGTGCGCGAACAGGGTGGTCGTCTCGTCGGTCGCGTCCGGATCGAGGACGGCGGCGTTGACGCTGTCGGCCTCGACGTTGACGCGCACGAAGCCACTCAGCACGGCGTCGTGGCCGCGCACTTTTCGCCCAGTCGCGCTCGAGCCCGTGAAGGCGACCACGTCGCCCGCCCGAACCGCGCCCAGGAGGCCGTCGGGTTCGCAGAAGAGCACCGTGAGGGCACCTGGCGGGAGGACGTCGGCGGCCACGAGGAGCTCGACGGCCCGATAGGCGAGGAGTCCCCCCGGGATCGCGGGCTTGGCGACCACGGGGACTCCCGCGATGAGCGCGGGCGCCGCCTTCTCGAGGAGGCCCCAAATCGGGAAGTTGAACGCGTTGATGTGGAGCGCGAGCCCGGGGACGGACTGGAGCACGTGCTGGCCTACGTAGCGCGGGCTGCGGGAGAGCTGCACCATGTCGCCGTCGAGCAAGGTGCGGCGTGCGCCGAGCGTCTTGCCGAGTCCGGCGTAGAACTGCGCCGTGCCAAGGCCGCCGTCGATGTCGAACTTCGCGTCCCCGCGTGTCGTGCCCGCGCACTCGACCGAGAGCTCGATGAGCACCTCACGATGCGCGTGAAGCACCTTGACCGCGGCTTCGATGCGCTCGGCCCGTTCTGCGAAGGAGAGTCGAGCCAGCGCCGGCCCGCCGACCCGCCGGGCGTAGTCGAAGGCGGCGGCGAAATCGAGGCCGCCGGACGGGCAGTGGCCGAGAAGCACCTCCGTGGTCGGATCGATCAGCGGGACGAGCGCCCCGGTGCCATCGTGCCATCGGCCTTCGGCGTAGCTGCGGAGTCGTGTCGAATCGGCCGTCATGGCTGTCTTCCCGCGATGCGGCTCAGGCGCCGCTCGTGTCGAGGGCGGGTTGCCCCACCCGTCTACTTGTTTTCAGTGGAACTGTACGTATTTGAAATCGATGGGCTGCCCGTCGATCCCCTTACGCGGCGGCGCGATCCAACCCGCGAACTTGCCGGGTTCGGTAACGGAGACCATGCAGCTCCGAACGTAGGCGAGGTCGCCCTGTGTCGGCAGCCAGTCGGCGATGCGTCCGGCGTAGACTTCGGGCCGCATCATCGACCCGTCGGGCGCGATCGGGAGGTTCGCGCACGAGCCCATGCGGCGATTGAAGCGGTCCGACGCGAGGTAGAGCCGCTCGGTGAGGCCGGCCTTCTCAAGGACGCCGTTCCAGCGCTCGAGCGCGCGGTAGCAGTCGTCGACGTAGCTGTCGCGGAGTACGAGGTTCATCGCACGTCGGAGCGGAATCTCCTGGCTCGTGAAGCCCCCTTCACCGTTCGGGATCTGAAGGGAGTAGCAGCCGTCGAGCGCGACGTGATCGGTGATCTTGGACGAGGTCGTCTCTTTGTAGCGGCCCTTCAGGCCCGTCGCGAAGTAGATCGCGGCGTTCGAGGAGTCTTCGCCACCAAAGAGATCGAGGGACGACGAGTACCACTCATTGAGGTACTTCTGGATGATGTCGAGCGGGATGCCGCCGACGGCCTTCACATCGCCGCTGGGCGCGGCCTTCATGAGCTCGGCCGTGCGCTCGACGACGCGCCCGACTCCCGTCTCGCCGACGAAGAGGTGGTGCGCCTCTTCGGTCAACATGAACTGGGTCGAACGCGCCAAGGGATCGAAGCCGCTCTCGGCCAAGGCGGCGAGCTGATACTTGCCGTCGCGGTCGGTGAACATGGTGAAGCAGAAGAACGCCAGCCAGTCGTCGATCGGCTTGTTGAAGGTCTCGAGGATGCGGGGGCTGTCGCGGTGACCCGAGCGACGCACCAGCATCTCCTCGGCTTCTTCGCGCCCGTCGCGACCGAAGTAGCTATGGAGCAGATAGACCATCGCCCAGAGGTGGCGCCCCTCTTCGACGTTCACCTGGAAGAGGTTGCGGAGATCGTAGAGCGACGGCGCGCACTTGCCGAGCAGGCGTTGCTGCTCGACGGAGGCCGGCTCGGTGTCGCCCTGAGTCACGATGATGCGGCGCAGCTCTTTGCGGAGATCGCCCGGCACTTGTTCCCACACTGGAGTGCCGATCTGATCCCCGAAGCCGATCGTACGTTCGCTGGACGACGGGGTCAGGAAGATGCCCCAGCGGTAGTCGGGCATCTTCACGTAGTCGAAGTGGGCCCATCCCCCTTCCTCCACGCTGACGGCCGTGCGCAGGTAGATCTGGTCCTGCTGGAAGCCGTCGGGCCCCATCTCCATCCACCAGTCGATGAAGTTCGGCTGCCACTCTTCGAGGGCGCGCTGGAGCTTCCGATCACCGGCGAGATCGACGTTGTTCGGGATCTTCTCGTTCAGCGAAACACTGGACATGGCGTGCTCTCCCTGGGCTCATGCGCGCTCTGATTCCACTCGCGCCGGGCCCGCGGGCGAGTGGGGGGCGACGTCGGTCACCGTGAACACCGTCCGACGAGGCGCCCCTAGCAGCGTCGATAGTCGAACTGCGGCTGTAACGGCTGACCATAGAGCGTGAGCGCCCCGCGGTCACCTACGGCGTTCGGCCGCTGGAAGATCCAGTTCTGCCATGCCGAGAGCCGCCCGAACACCTTGCTCTCCATGGTCTCCGGCCCGGCCGCGCGGACGTTGTGCTCCATGCCGCTGAGCGCGTCCGGCGAGAGGCTAGCCCGCTCTTCCATGGCGAGGCGGAGCTCGTCGTCCCAGTCGAGCTCGTCGAAGGCGAAGGTCACGAGTCCGGCGTCCGACGCGTCCGAAGGACCGAAGGGGGTCCGGGTCGCGGCGACCTTGCGCGCGTGCTCGGCGTCGTTCAGGAAGCGCGAGGCAGTCCGGGTGAGCCCGTTGCCCATGGGGTAGAACCCGTCGTTCATCGCGGTCAGCGTCACCGACGCGCCGTCGATGTCCTGCATGTAGCCGCGATCGGCGCCGAGGAGCAGCTCGGCGAAGGTGCCAACGAAACACGACTCGGGCCGGACGACGGCGAAGAAGGACTTCGAGGTCACGTCGTAACGCTTCAGGGTCCGCTTGATGAAATAAGTGGTCTCGCGGACGAACCAGTGATCTTGGCGCGACGTGAGGAGCGCGTCGATGGCCGCGGCGGCCGCCTTGTTGCCCCGGGTCTCCACCATGACGAGCCCGATCTCCGGGAAGTGGAAGCGGAGCCGAAGCAGCGCGTCTTCGAGCTGGCGGAAACACGCGAGGGGAAAGAATCGGTCGCCGAGCGCGCTCGGGTCTCCTGGGACGTCGGCCGCGTCGCCCGGGACGGTAACGGTGAGCGTCGCGACGCGCGCGGCGGGATCGAAGGTCACGTCGACGTAGGGGTAGTGCAACCGGTCGGGAGTCACCTCGACCGGGAGCGGGCCGAGCGGAATGCCCTTCCGCTCGGGGTGACCGCCCGCGGCAAGCGTCGCGGCGCGTTCGGCGATGCCGGCGTGGAAGCGCGACGTGGGGAAGACCCCGTCGACGAGGCCCCATTCCACGGCGCGTTTGCCCTTGATCCCCTCGGCGAGGGTCAGAAAGACGTCGGAGCGGTCGCGCCGGATGCGCCGCTTGTCGGTGACCCGCGTGATGCCGCCCGTGCCGGGGAGCACGCCGAGGTACGGGACTTCGGGGAGCGCCACGGCCGAACGTTTGTCGTCGATGAGGTAGATCTCCTCACACGCGAGCGGAAGCTCGTAGCCGCCGCCCGACGCGACGCCGTTCAAGGCAGCGAGATAGACTTGGCCGCTGTTCGCGGTGGCGTCTTCGATCGAGAACCGGGTCTCGTTCGTGTATTTGCAGAAGTTGACCTTGAAGGCGTGCGACGAGCTACCGAGCATGAAGATGTTGGCGCCGGCGCAGAAGACCCCGTCCGTCGCGCTGGTGATGACGACGCAGCCGACCTCCGGATGTTCGAAGCGCAGCCGTTGCACCGCATCGGCCAGCTCGATGTCGACGGCGAGGTCGTAGCTGTTGAGCTTGAGCGCGTAGCCGGGCCGCAGCCCCTGATCCTCCTTCACGTCGAGGCGAATCGTCGCGACGGCCCCCGAGACGTCGAGTCGAAGGTGGACGTAACGGTCCGGATGCGTCTCGAACGACGCGGGGAGTGGAGTGGAGTCGGTCACGTCGGCCATGGCGGCAGACCGTACCTAAGGGCCCCGTCGAAGACAAGCCGGAGGAGGTGAGAGCGTGAGCCAGGTGCCCCATCGAACACCGGGATGGCGGCCCGAAAGTCGACACGCGCTTGACGCCCCGGAATCGAGCCGCCATGAAGGGCGTTCGCCCTGAACGCCAGGGGAGAGGATGATCGTCGAGTTTAGTCGCAGAACCCGCCGCGGACGCCACGTGGAGTCGCCCGCCCCGACGTCACCGGCGCGTCTCGTGTTCGCACTGGCGCTCCTCGGGCTCTCGCCGACGGTGGCGGGCGCGGACTCGCTCCGTGGGCGCATCCTCGACGCGGAGGACCGCGCGCCACGCTGGGGGCTCGCGACCGGCCCCTCCACGCGGACCACTAGCGAGCTGGGCTCGACCTCGGAGCCCTTCCCCACATCCTCTCAGGCGGACGCCTCGTGCTCCCCGGGACAATGTCGCGACCTCGTCTTCGCCCGCCCACGCCGGTGCCAGCTTCACAAACGAACTCCGGAACGAAAGTTCATGCAGTGTGGCGGCGAGGATCGGCGCCTCGTCACAGTCGGGCCGCACGGCATTGTGGCGGTCAAGGCCTTGCCCGACGCCGCCGCGCGAAACCCTTACCCACTCGAGCTCGTCGCGCAGTGGCGATACTGCCCCTTCGCGCCCGACGCGGTCCTCGAGCGCGCGCTGGTCCCCTACGAGGACCCTGACATCGGCCGCTGCTATCTGCTCAGACCGCGCGCGCCCGAGGGCGTGACGACGCGTGGGCTCCGCGTCGAGGCCCTCTCGACGCTGCACCCGTATCTTGCGGACGCGATGGAGCGGCTCCTCACGCTGGCGCGGGCCCGGGGCGACGAGTTCCGGGTCATCTCGACCATTCGCGCCGCCAAGAAGGTCGCGAAGACGACCACTCGGAAGGTCAAGGTCCGCGGGCGATGGAAGACGGAGTCCAGCACCACCTCGCGGTATCAAGGCGGTGGTTGGCACGCGTTTGGTCTCGCCATCGACATCAACATCGAAGGGCGCAAGGACCTCGGCTCGGCCACCGCCGCCTTCCTCCGGGGCGGGCCCGAACGCGCAGCGTGGCTACGGCTGGGCGCCCAAGCCGAGAGCTTCGGGCTCATCTGGCTCGGTCGCTCCGACCCGAACGAGATCTTCCACTTCGAATGGCACCCGGGCTGGCCTGGCATGCCGAAGGGCGCGCTCTACCAGTCGCTCGCGCAAGAGGCAGACGATCGCGGCATCCCCTCCAACTGGCGGCGACTCGCCTTCGAAAGCGCGGCGAAGTCGCCGTTCCGCCACCTCCGCGACGAGCGGGTGCTGCTGCCCGCGTCCGCGACACAAGGCTTGCCGGAAGGACGCGTCTTCGAGGAGGTGAAGACGCCGAAGGACACGAAGAAGAGCACGCGGAAGCGGCCACACGGCAAGGCGAAAGCGGCTGAGAAGAGCGCGGAGGCCTCCCCCGTCGGGACGGCGGTCGATGCGGCCTCGAAGGCCGACGCCAAGGCGCCCAAGCTGACGCGTGCCGAGGCCAAGAAGGCCGCACGGCTGGCCGCGAAAGAGGCGAAGGCACGTAAGGCCGACGAGAAGAAGGCGAAGAAACAAGCCGACAAGGAGGCCAAAGCCAAACGAGCGGCGGCCAAGAAGGACGCCGCGACCCCGTCGAAGGACGAGAAGGCGGCACCCGCGGAGCCGGCGCCGAAGCCCAAGGATCCGAAGCCCAAGGATCCGAAGCCCAAGCGGGCCGGGACTCGGCGCGGCGCCAAGGCCTCGACAGACGCCGATGACGAGAAGGCGGCGCCCAAGGCGATGAGCGACGACGACAAGGCGAAGAAGCCGAAGCCCCGACGCCGAAAGCGGCGTTGACGGGGGCCACCGCGCGCCTCGAGCCGCAGCACGACAGCCCTCGCGGACGCGTGCAACCGTTCATCGCGCCCCTCAGATCGGCTGCGGACGCCCGCGACGACGACGCACTGGCCGAATTCTGTTCTCAACGCCACGCGCGTCCATGATAGCGTCTACGGGTCGACCCGGCCTCACACGGCCACCTCCTCCCGACGTGGAGCGCGCACTCATGAAACGATTTGCGGCACTGGCCATCACGCTCGCCTTCTCGGTCGCGTGTTCCTCCGAGACGGACGGCACCCTCCCGAACCTCGAAGGCGTCGATTCGTCGGGCGGCGTCGATGGCAGCGACTCGTCCGACGCGACCGACGCGACTGAAGCGGGCGACGGACAAGATGGCAGCACTGCGCCCGATGGCGTGGACGCGGTGGACAGTGTGGACGGCGTCGACGGCCGGGATGGCGTCGACGGCCGGGATGGCGTCGACGGTCGGGACGGCGTCGACGGTCGGGACGGCGTCGACGGCCGGGACGGTCCGGACGGGCTCGACGGCCAGGACGGGCTCGACGGCCAGGACGGCGTCGACGGCCCCTCCTTCTGCGGGGACGCGATTTGCAACGAGGCCCTGCTCGACTGCCCGACCGACTGTGCGCCGCCATGGCTGCAGTGCACCTTCGAGGTCTGCGAGGCCTTCGTGGGTGAGTGCGGTGACAACGCCGGTTGCTTGAAGGCCCTTGAGTGTGTGGCCGGCTGCCCGAACCAGGCGTGCGCGCAGGCATGCCTGGCCGGCACGGACCAGGAGACGGTGGTCCTCTTTACCCGGATTCGAAACTGCGCAGCCGAGAACCAGTGCTTTGGGCCCCAGCCCGGCTGTGGCGACGGGGTCTGCCAGCCCGGCGAGGCGTGTCCCGCCGACTGCGGCGAGGATCCCATCCTCGAGTGCCTCAAGGTCCAATGTGAAGACACGCTGACGAGCTGTTACGCCACGCCGGGTTGCCTTGAGGTGGCCGACTGCGTCAACGGGTGCGATAGCCAGCCCTGCTACTTCCAGTGCTTGCAGTCGGGCTCCCCGGGTGGCGCGCAGGCGTACCAGAGCCTCATCGAGTGCGGCCAAGACGCCGGGTGTTTCGGCGGCGAGCCCGACAACTGCGGCAACGGTCAGTGCGACCCCGGTGAGTCGCAGGACACGTGCCCGGATGATTGTTTCGACGTCGGCGGGAGCTGCGAAGGCCAGTGCGGCGCTCCCTTCCAGGACGGCGCACCCTGCCAGTGCGACTTCGAGTGCCCCCAGTACGGCGATTGCTGTAACGACTTCGAAGCCGTGTGCTCGACCTCGTCTTGCGGCGACGGCATCTGTGAGCCGAATTCGTCCGAGCCGTTCACCTGCCCCGACGACTGTGGCGGCGGGGGCGGCTTCGAGTGCATCGTCTCGAGCTGCAACGTCGGTCAGTGCCAGAACTTCCCGAACTGCCTGAAGGCGCTGCAGTGTATGGGCGAGTGCCAGGAGTCGAGCTGCGTTCAAGGATGCGTCGCGGCGGCGCCGCCGCAGGCGCAGGCCTTGCTGGCGTCCGTCGGCAACTGCGCGCTCGAAAGCTGCATCGACGTCGGTCCGGAGTGCGGCGACGGCGAGTGCACGGACGACGAAGTCTTCACCTGCCCGGACGACTGTGGCGTTGAGCCGGGCTGCGGCGATGGGCTCTGTGACGTCGCGGCGGGTGAGCAGTTCTTCTGTCCTGAAGATTGCGAGAACGTCCCCGCGTGTGGCGACGGGTTCTGCGACCCGAACACGGGCGAGCCCTTCAACTGTCCCGAAGACTGCGCGCAGACCGGGTGCGGGGACGGGAAGTGTGACCCGATGACCGAGAACGCCTTCACCTGCTCGATCGATTGCGGGCAAGCGAAGTGCGGCGACGGCATCTGTACCCCGCCCTTCGAGACGGCCCAGAACTGCTTCATCGACTGCGCCATCCCGCCCGGTTGCGGCGACGGCTTCTGCTCGTCCCCCTTCGAGAACGCCACGAACTGCCCGAAAGATTGCGCGCAGACGGCGTGTGGCGACAACGTCTGTGAGCCGCCCGAGACCTCGGCGAACTGCCCTCTGGACTGCGGTCAGACGGCGAGCTGCGAGGGGAAGTGCGGCGACGAATTCGACCCCAACCTGCTCTGCCAGTGCTCCTTGGATTGCATTCAGTTCCAAGACTGCTGCCAGGACTTCAAGGCGCTGTGTACCGAGTCCTTCTGCGGCGACGGGATCTGCACGGACGACGAGGCCCAGAGCGGTTGCCCGAGCGATTGCGGCGGTGGCTCAGGCTTCCAGTGCCTCGACGACGCGTGTTCGTTCGGCAACTGTGGCGCGTTCCAAAGCTGCGCGTTGGGCCTGTCCTGCTTCGAGTCGTGCGACGCAGACCTCGATTGCGCGAAGGCGTGCGTCGAGAAAGCGTCGAGCAACGCCAAGCCGGCGCTGGCCAACATCCTCCAATGTGGTGTGAACTCCGGCTGTTACGAGACCGTGGAGCCCGGCCCGGTCTGCGGCGACGACGTGTGTGAAGGCGGCGAGTCGGCCGCGACCTGCCCGGACGACTGCAGCGCCCCCGTTGACCCGGCCACCTGCGTGTATCAGCAGTGCGCGAGCGCCGTGAGCGTGTGCATCGCCGAGCTCCCCTGTGTGCTGGGACTTCAGTGTTTCGCCAAGTGCAATGGCGACGCCGCGTGCGCCAAGTCGTCGTGCCTCGTTTCGGCGGACGGACAGATCGTCAGTGAGTCACTGATGGCGGTCTACGAGTGCGCGATTGCGGAGCAGTGCATCGAGTAGCCGTACCGCGAACGGGCCCAGGTCACTCGGGGGCACGCGCTGCGAGGACGGCGGCCTCTCGCGTGGCGCTCGCCATCCAGACCCACAAGAACAACACGAGCAAGATCACCATCGCGTCATTGGCCACGCCCGACAGTAGGATGTAGTCGTAGAGCCCGTGAAAGACGGTGGCCAGGACGAGCCCGAGGCTGACGAGACCACGTGTCGAACGCGCCGAGAGGGAATGTCCGATCGCGACGCCCCAGAGTGCAGAGAAGAGGACGTGCATGAAGGGCAAGGTAACGACCCGAGACCATTCGGGATCGCCCGTCCTCAACATGGTGTACCAGTTCTCGATGGTCGCGAACCCGAGCGCGACGGCGGACCCGTAGACGATGCCGTCGATAGGCCGCCGGGTCTCCAGCTCTCGGCGCCGCAAGAACCACGCGCAGACGAGGAGCTTCGAGACCTCCTCGATGAGGCCGACCGCGAAGATCGCGTAGAGGAGCTTGTGAATGTCCGGAACGTACTCGAGTGCCGCGAGGCCGCGATAGAACGTGACCTGCGCGATCCCTTCATAGAGCGCTAGCGATAGCGGCCCCGCAAGGAGGCCGCCGCCAAACACGAGGAGCAGCTTGGAGAGCGGCGCCCGCGGGTAGTCGTCCTTGAAGTAGAAGTAACCGAGCCACGCGAGCGACGGCGCGAAACAAGCGACCGCGATGAGGCCAATGGCGACGTCGGACAGGGCGGCGGCCCAGAGGGCGCTTCCGGGCTCCAGGCTCACGTCATGAGACCGAGCAGACCGCCCGTGTGGATGAAGATCGGGCGCGAACCAAACGCCGGCTCCTGGGCGAGTACGGCGCGGAACGCCTTTACAGTGTAGACCGGGTCGAGAACCAGGCCGCGCCGACCTGCCTTCATGAGCGTCACCTGCTCCTCCGGCGACGACTGGGCATAACCCCGCCCCACGTAGCCTTCGAGTACGTTGAAGTCCGCTTCGCCGAGGCGCGGCAGGGACGCGTCCCACTCGCAAGCTTCGGCGCTGGCCCGGGCGGCGATGCGCTGAAACGTGGGCGCGTCGTCACACACGGCCACGCCCCACGCGGGGACCGACGGCGCGACCTTAGCGAGCCCGATGGCAAGGCCAGCGAGCGTCCCGCCACTCCCGGTGGCGCAGACGACGGACGTCGGCGGGTCGTCGCCCCACTGCGTCGCCAGCTCTTCGGCGGCCGTGATGTAGCCGAAAGCACCCAGCCCGTTGCTGCCGCCTTCCGGGATGGCGTAGCCCCGCGTGCCTGCGGCGGCCGCGAGGAGCCGCGCTCGGTCTTGGTATTCGGCGGGCGTCACGAACTCGATGTCGGCGCCCACGGCCCGCATGAGGCGGTAGTTGCCCGTCGCCGCGTCCCATGCCTGCGGGACCGTCGCCGTCCGGAGGAGCACCTTGCAGCCCATCCCGAGCTGGGCGGCCGCGACCGCCGTCGCACGGCAGTGGTTCGACTGCAAGCCGCCGCAGGTCACGACGTAGGACTTCCCGAGCGCTTGCGCGTGCGCCATCAGAAACTCCAGCTTTCGGACCTTGTTTCCCGACAGCGTCGAGCCGGTGAGGTCGTCACGCTTGATGCGCAGCCCGGGGAGCAGCGCGCTCCAGTCTTCGAGTGGGGTCGGACGTTGAGCGAGGCGCAGTGGCGTGAGGTTCATCGCGCGAGTTTCCTCCCGGAGTGGAGGCGTGTCGAGCGCCCTCCACCTTCCGAATGCGGCGCCCGGGTGCTACAAGAGCGCCGCCCATCAAGGAGCCCCCATGAGCGACTTCGAACCCCGTACCCTCCGCGGCTTCCGCGACTACCTCCCCGACGTCATGGTGCCACGTGAGGCCATGCTCCAGACGGTCGCGACCGTCTTCCGGAGCTTTGGTTTCCAGCCGATTGCGACGCCAGCGCTCGAATATACGGGCGTCCTCCTCGGCAAGTACGGCGACGAAGGCGACAAGCTCCTCTATCGATTTAGGGACAACGGTGACCGTGACGTCAGCTTGCGCTACGACCTCACGGTCCCCCTCGCGCGCGTCATCGCCCAACATGGCGCCGCGATCGCGCGGCCGTTCAAGCGCTTCCAGATGGCGCCGGTCTGGCGAGCGGAGAACCCGGCTCGCGGCCGTTTTCGCGAGTTCATGCAGTGCGACGTCGACATCGTCGGCGCTGAGGGACTCCTCGCCGACTTCGAGTGCATCCAGGTCGGCGCCGCGGTCTTGCGTGCGCTCGGCGTCGAGCGCTTCGTCCTCCGCATCAACGACCGCCGCATCCTCGATGGCCTCATGCGCCGCCTCGGGATCACGGAGCCGAGTCAGCAGACGGACGTCCTGCGCATCGTCGACAAGCTCCCGAAGATCGGGTGGGACGCCATGATGGCCGAGCTACGCGCGAAGGTGGCGCTCCCGGACCAGGGCGAAGCGGCGCTCCGTCGCTTCCTCGAAGGGGGCCTCGCCGCGCTCGACGAGAGCGTCGTCGACCTCTCGGTCGCCCAGCCGGGCATCGACTCGCTGAATCAGCTCTTGGCCTACGCCGAGGCGCTCGGCATCCGCGGCTACCTCGACGTCGACCTGAGCATCGCGCGTGGCCTCGACTACTACACGTCGACCATCTACGAGACCTTCCTCCTCGACCTGCCGACCCTCGGCAGCGTCATGAGCGGCGGCCGTTACGACAAGCTGCTGGGGATGTTTACGGGCGAGTCCATCCCCGCCGTCGGGATCAGCCTCGGTGTGGATCGACTCCTGGCCGGCCTCACCGAGCTCGGCCTCGTCCCGGCCGGCGCGGGCGCCCCGGACGTCTTCCTCGTCATCGTCGAAGCCGCCGAGACCGCCTACGCGCTCGGTGTCGCTCGGGATCTCCGTGCCGCCGGACTGACGGTGCAAACCAGCCTCGAGCCCGGCGCCAAGATGGGCAAACAGTTCAAGCTCGCCGCCCGCACCGGCGCCACGGCCGCCGTCGTCATCGGCTCCACCGAAGCGGCGACGGGCAGCTTGACCGTGAAGCTCCTCGCGACCGGCGAGCAGACGTCACTGCGCGTCGATGAGATCCCGGCTCGCGTGAAGCCGGCCTAACGGCCGCTCACTCGCAGCCAGACTCCCCGCACGTCCCGCTGCAACACTCGTCGTCGAAGCGGCAGGAAGCGCCGCTGTCTTCGCACCCGTCTTTCGTATTACCTAAATGGCTTCGGTCGCACTCGCGATGGGATTTCGGCTGACGCCGGTCCCGTCCGTCTGACCCGCCGTCGTCACGGCCCTCACTTCCCGGACAGCGTAAATACGAGCTCCCCACCCGCCACGACCTGGTCATGCGAGATCCAGGGCGCCGTGAGCGGCACCCCGTTGAGCGTCACGGACTCGACGAAGCGCGCGTCCGGCTGCTTCTTCTCGGTGACAATGACGAAGGACTCTCCCTCCGCGTAGCCGGGGTGTAGCCAGAGCGTCGCGCGGTCCACCGTGGGGCTGCCGAGGACGTAGATGCCCTGCCCCACCGTGATCGGATAGAGGCCGAGCTGGGCGAAGGCGAGCCACGCTGACGTCGCCCCGCTGTCGTCGTTGCCGGGCAAGCCGCCAGAGCCGGTCCCGAAGCGCTCGCGGAGGAGCGTATCGACGCGCCGCACCGTCGCGTTCACGTCGCCCAAAGCCGCGTACATCCACGGGATGTGGAAGCCAGGTTCGTTCGCCATGTCGAAGTGGCCGCCGTCGAAGAAGGCGTCGAGCTTCGCCCGGAGCGCCGCGTCGCCCCCCATCAGCTCCGCGAGCGCCGGCACGTCATGGGGCACGTGGAAGGTGTAGGTCCACGCGCTCGACTCGACGAAGCCGCTCGCCGACGAGCCGTCCGCCGGATCGAAGGGCTCCTTCCAGCTCCCGTCGGCGTAGCGGCTCTGCATGAAGCCCCTCTCGGGGTTCCAGTGGTTGCGCCAGTTCTCCGAACGCGCGCGGTAGTGCGCTTCGCCCTCGGTGTCGCCCATCCAGGCCGCCACCTCCGCCAGCGCGAAGTCGGCGTAGGCATATTCCATCGTCATTCCCGCCGCTTGTGTGGGGTCACACTCGTCAGGCACCCAGCCGAGCGCGCGGTAGCTGTCCGGTGTCCCGAGCTCGATGTAGCCGCAAGCACCCTCGGCCATGGGGTTATCGAGATAAGTCTCGGCGCTCTTCACCATGCCGTCGTAGGCCGCCTCGACGTCGAAGCCGTCGAAGCCCTTGGCCAGCGCGTCAGCGACGACCGGGAAGATGGGGTTTCCGACCATCACGCGTGAATAGCCGTTGGCCGTCCACGGGCAGACTTCGAGCCAGCCGCCCTCGCGATACGCGTGGACCGCGCTCTCGAGGACGTCCTCGACGACCTCGGGCTCGAGCCACGTGCGCAGCGGGTGGGACGTGCGGAACGTGTCCCAAAGGCACCAGTCGTCCGTGTAGTAGTGGCGCGTCCCGGCGTCGTGGACCGCGGCCGAGCCATCGAAGCCGCTGACGAAGCGCCCACCGTCGCCGCCCGGCGCGGGCGCCTCCGTGAGGTCGGCGGGCTGCAACATGACGTGGTACAGCGCCGTATAGAACAGGCGCAGTGTGTCGTCGGATCCCTCGATCTGCACGCGGTTGAGGCGGCGATTCCACGCGGCCTTGGCGGCGTCCCGCACCGCGTCGAAGCTCCTACCAGCCACTTGGGCGTCGAGGTTGCGCTTGGCGCTCTCGACGTCGATGAGCGAGAGCCCGACCTGCACCTCGACGACCTCGCCCGCCGCCGTCGCTCCGAACGCGGCGGTCGCGATCCCACCCGAACCGCTCCGGGTGGTCTCGGAGCGCGAGGCCGGCGCCGTGCCGCGTGAGTAGAGCGCAACCTCGTGAAATGGCCTCGAAAAGCGGACGACAGCATAGACGCGGAGCGAGCCGGTCTTCTCGTCACCCACCAGGAAGCTGACCGTCGGGTGGACCTGGTAGTCGCCGTAACCGGCGATCGTCCGGTCGTCCTCCACCTCGATGTGCCCGCCGACCGAGCTCCCGAGCGAGTGCCCGAAGTCGACCACGATCTGAGCGGCCTCGGCGGCCGGGAAGCGGTAGCGATGCATCCCGGCGAGGCCCGTCGCTGTGAGCTCGACCTCGATCCCGGACGCAAGGTGCACGCCGTAGTAACCCGCTTCGACCGTCTCGTCCGCCGCCGAGAAGCCACTCGCCCAAGCCGACGGTTCGAGCGGAAGGGCCTCGCCGACGACGGGCATCACGAGGAGGTGGCTATACCCGTAGCCGCTGCCCCCGGCGCCGGAAAGCTGGGTGTGCGTGAACCCCTCGATCTCGGTCGCGCCGAACCGATACGCCGCGACGTCGAGCGCGTCATTGACCGTGTCGGGACCGAGCCGCACCCACCCGTGCGGGACCGCGGCGCCAACGGCCACATTCCCGCTGTTGCCCGTCCCGATGCGGGGATCGACGTACTGGGCAAGGTCGCGGAGCGCCGCGGGACCGTCCCACGAGGCCGAGTCGCCGACGTCGCCGGCCACGGCGTCGCTCGCGTCTGGCGCCACGGCCGCCCCATCGTACGTGGAGTCCGGCGCGTCACTCACGTCGGGGTCGTGAACGACCGTCCCCGGCTCGCTACACCCCGGCGAGACGACCAGGAGAGCCACGACGTGGGGGAGGCGAGAGCGAAGCGCGGAGAGGCCGATCATCGCCCAATGCTACCCGGGCGAGGGCGCGAGGCGAAGCCCGAAGGCGCATCAGGGCTGCACAACCACCTTCGCCGTCGTCCCCCCCGACACGTTGCCCATGCCATCGGTCGCGCAGAGGCGGTAGCCAGCAACGGTCCCCGCGGCGAGGCCCGTGTGGACGACGGCGAGGTCGGGCCCCGAGTAGACCACGTTGCCTGTGGTGCAGTTCAGAGGCGGGCTGGTGGGCGCGTAGACGAGCTTGTAGCTCGCGACGCCGGCGTGCACATCGACCGACGGCTGCCAGCTCAACGTCACCGACTTGCTACCCGGCGTCACGGTCATCTTGGCGTTCGTGGGCGGGGTCATGTCGACGACGGTGGCGGCCGAGGTGGGGCTCGAGACGTTGCCGAACTCGTCTTTGAACCACACCGAGACGGTCTTCGGGCCGCTGCCGCTCGCCAGCGTCCAGGCCAGCGACGTCGCGTAGGTGACGAAGGACGTACACACAGCCGTGTTCGAGACACACATGGTCTTCACCGCGCTGGCGTCCGTCGCGGACAGCGCGAGCGTCACGGCCGGCTTAGCGACCATAGCCGCCCCCCCTGCGATGACCACGGAGCCGACGGGTCCGTCATATTCCGGCGCCGGTCGGCCTTTCACGGCCACCCCAGCCGACATGTTCCCTACGGCGTCGATCGCGCAGATTCGATAGCCGTATTCGGTCCCATTCTTGAGACCCGAGTGCGTCGTCGATGAGCCGCTGCCGGCGAATACCACCGTCCCGACCGCACACGATGCGGGCGACGTCGCCCCGGACACGACCTTGTAACTCGCAACGCCGCTGTGTACGTCCGTCGCGCCACTCCATGCGATCGTCAGCGCCCCCGAGCTCCCCGTGACCGACGCAGGGCCGTCTTTGGGCGGCGTGAGATCGACCGTGATGGTGTCGGACGCCGCGGCCGCCGAGACCGTGCCCCACGTGTCTTTGAACCACGCACGCACCGTACGAAGGCCGGTCGAGGTCGGCAGAGTGAGAGTCGCCGTCGTCTTGTACGCCGTCCAAGCTGTGCATGACGTCGCTGTGGAGAGGCACATGTGCGTCACGCCCGTGGCGTCGGTCGCCGTGAGCGCGACGGCAACGGTGGTCTTGACCGTGGAGGCGGCGCCGCCCTCGATCGTGATGGTCCCGGTGGGGCCGTCGAACTCGGAGAGCGGCCGCGCGCTCGCGATCGCGCCGGCGGACCACTTGCCGGCGACGTCCTTGGCGCAGATCCGGTAAGCGTAGGTCGTGCCATTGACGAGACCCGAGTGTGTCGCCACGAGCCCGGTCCCCTCAAAAATGGCCGTCCCGGTGCAGTTCGCGGGCGCGGTCGCGCTCGCCGCGGCGACGACCTTGTAGAGGGCGAGTCCCGACGTCGTGTCCTTGGCCACAGTCCAGCTCAGGTTCACCGCGGCCGCGGCGGCTTTCGCGGTGAGCTTGCCATCCACCGGAGCGGTGGTGTCGAGGATGATCGACGCCGTCGTCGGCGTGGTCATCGTGTTGCCCCACTCGTCCCGGAGGTAGACCTTCACCGTCTTCTTGCCGTCGCCCGCCGAGAGGCTGACGGTCCGGGACGGTGCGTACGCTGAGAACGTCGTACAGGTGGCGGCCTCGGTCACACACGCGGCAGTGATGGTGCTGGCGTCACTCGCGACGATGGCCAGCGTGACGCTCGCCGTGGACGTCGCGACCGCGCCGCCGTTGAGCGTGACGGTTCCCGTGGGGGGCACCAGCTCCGGGGCGGGCGTGGCGGTCACGGCGACACCCGTCGATAGGTTCCCGGCGACGTCGGTGGCGCAGACACGGAAGCCTTGGGCCGACCCGTTGGTGAGCCCCGTGGCCGTGGCCGACGTTGCCAGCCCCGCGTAAATCACCGTCCCTGTTGAACAATTCGCAGGCGCGGTCGCCCCGCTCACGACGGTATAAGACGCGATCCCCGACACGGGATCGGTGAAGCCGGACCAGGAGAGCGCCACGGCCGAGTTCTGCGCCGTCGCGGTGAGCTTCCCGTTGGCCGGCGCGGCGGCGTCGACCACGATGCTGTCGCTCGCGACCGCACTGACATTCCCCGCGGCGTCCCGGAAGCGGGCGTAGACCGACTTGGCGCCATTGCCGCTCGCGAGCGAGAAGGTCCGGGTCGTCGCAAAGTCCAACCAGGTCGTACACGCGGTCGCCGAGGTCGACAGGCAAACGCCCGTCACGCCCACATCGTCGGTGGCCGAGAGCGAGAGCGAGACTGCAGAGGTTTTGGCCGTCGCGGCGCCCTCCGCGATCACGACGCTCCCGGCCGGGGCGCTGCTGTCGCCGCCCTGGGCGACCGTCACCGACCGGCCCGCGACCGTCAGCGTCGCCGTCCGGGGTGCCCCGAGGTTCGCCGTGGCGATGATGGTGACCGCGCCGGCTCCCACGCCGCTCGCTCCCGATGACACGGTGAGCCACGACGCCGGCGTCGACGCCGTCCACGGGCATTGTCCACCGGCGGACACCGACACCGCCGCCGTGCCCCCGACGTTGGTGAAAGCGACGTTCGCCACATCGACCGTCGCGACGCACGCGGCGGTCGCCGACCCGAGGTCGAGTCGCGGGAACGAGAGGCCATTACGGGCGTCCTTCACCGAGACGCCGGTCGAGACGAGGCGAGTCCGGAGCTGGAGCGGATTCTCGTCTGGGAAAGCCGCCGCGAGGACGGCCACGGCGCCCGCCACGTGGGGCGACGCCTGGGACGTGCCCGCCATCGTGAAGCCGCCCGCCGTGATCATCCCGCCGGGCGCCAGGATGGACACGAAGGGCGCGGCGTTGGAGAAGCAGGTGACCTTGTCGGCGGCCGTTGTGGCGTCGACGCAGACGCTGGTCTGGATCCCGCCCACGTTCGCGTCGTAGACCGCGCCGACCGAGATGGCGTCGGGCGAACACGAGGGGGTCCCCACTTTGTTCGTATAGCCGTCGTTGCCGGTCGCCACGACCGGGACCACCCCGGCGTCCCAGAGCGTCTTCATGCCCATCGCGAGCGTGTCCGAGCCGCACGCCGCCGAGAAAGCGCCCGAGCCGAGGGAGAAGTTGGCCGCGACGATGTTGTAGGTGATGCGGTTGGCGACGATCCAGTCGATGGCCGTGAGGATGGTCGACGTGCTGGCTTTGCCATCGGCGCCGAACACGTCGAGCGCCGCGATCTGAGCGGCCGGCGCCACGCCGAGTGTGATCGCAGAGACGTTGGTCCCGTGGTTTGACGCGTCGTCGAGCTGGCCGTCGTTCGGGGCGAAGTCGAGCGCGGCAACGACCCGGCACCCCGCAGGGGCCCCCGGCGCGGTGCAGCTCCCGAAGGCCGCGTGGTCATAACGCGCGCCGGTGTCGACGACGGCCACGGTGGTCCCAGCGCCCTGGCGGCCGGCCGCGGCGACGGCGGGCTGGCCGATGACCGAGAGGCTCTGCGCAAGGTAGGCCTCGTGCCGTACGTCTTCGGTGATGCGACGGACGCCGGGCAGGCCGCGGAGGTGCTCAAGCCCCTCCCGCGAGTGCACGACCGCCGACAGAACCGGCGTGGCATCGAAGCGGCGCAGCACCCGGCCAAAGCGCTCCGGCAATTCGCGCTCGACGGCGTCCCCGACCTCGCGCGCCGCCGACCGGTCGGCCTCCAGGATGACCAGGACGTCCGTCGAGAGCGCTTGATCGAGGCCGTCGAGCAGCTCGCTCGACAAGGTCACGATGGCGAGGGGTTCGTCGTTCGGCGCCTCGGGGTCGGCCTCGCCGTCTCCCGGAGGCCGAGGCAGATCGCCCGAAGGCGCCACCGTGTCGGCGCTGGGTGGACCGGCCACTTCGCAGGCGACGAGAGAACACAAGACGACGATCGCGAGTCCGTAGCGCATGGGATCGACTTCGGAACAGCCGGGTGTCGCAGTTAAGAGGGCGGCTGGCGAAGCGCGCCCCCGTGCGGCAAACTGCCGGCGGGACGCGCCAGGCGGGCCGGCCCCGCATGAGCGAAGGAGGGCCGAGATCGATGTCGCGCGCGAGACGTGTAAGGGGCGAGCCGTTCGTGGCCGATGTCGCGCGACGTGCTGGAGGCCCAACGTGATGTCACGCCCGCTCTGGAAACGCGCCACCCCGATCGCAATGCTCCTGCTTGTCGGCTGCGCGACGTCGCCACTGCCCGAGTCGACGCTCGAACTCGAACCGCTCGTCCTCGAAGCGCAGGGCCAGAAGGTAGTGGAAGTGGACGCGCGGGAGCGATTCCAGGTCGCCGCCGACGCCTACGCCCGCGGCCGCCACAGCGAAGCGCTCCGACTCTTCCAGGACGTGGCACGCCTCTTTCCCGACTCGAAGTTCGCGCCGCACGCCCTCTACAACGCGGGGCTCGCCTTGGTGCAGCTCCAGCGCTTCGACGAAGCCCTGAGCGTCCTCGCTGACGCACGCGAACGGCTCGACGCCGACGAGGACCGCTTCGACGCCTTGTGTCAGCTCGGGACCTGCTACGAGGGGCTCGAACGCTGGCAGGACGTCCGGGGCGTCATGCGGCAGGTCCTCGCGCGAAAGGGGCTGAACGTACGCGACCGAGTCGAGGCTCGGATTCGGCTCGGGCTCGCCTTCCACCGGCTCGGCGACTGGGCGCAAGCAGAACGGGAGCTCGATCTCGCGCTCGAAGAACACCGGAAGAACCCGGGCGTGCCGTCGCTGAAGAACAACCCGTGGGTGGCTCGCGCGCAGTTCGTGATCGGGGAGATGTACCGAGAACTCTTTCGTTCCATCCAGTTCCGCCTCCCGGTCGAGGCGATGGAACGCGACCTCAGCGACAAGTCGAGCTTCTTCCTGAAGGCGCAGACCGCCTACCTGCAGGCCATCCGCCTCTCGACCAAACCCTGGTCGGTCGGTGCCGGTTTCCGGCTCGGTGAGCTCTACGAGGCCATGGTGGAGGACATGATGAAGGCGGAGATCCCCGCCGACATGGACGAGACCGACCGGCGCATCTACTTCGAAGAGCTCAAGAAGTACGTAAGGCCGATGGTGGAGCGCGCCGTCGACATCTACCAACGCGCGCTCCAGATGAACGATCGCCTCGGTGGCGCTGAGGAGTGGTCGAAGGCCTCCGAAGCCGGCCTCGACCGCATGCAACGTATGCTCGAAGCCGAGCTGCGCGAAAAGACCGACGAGTAGCCGTGGCGGCGGCATAGCCATGTGCGGTCGTTTTACCGTGAATACGTCGAGTGACCTCATCGCTCGCTTCTTTGAGCTCGCTGACCTCCCGGAAGCGCCCGCCCGATGGAACGCCGCGCCTGGCCAGACCATCCTTACCATCACCCGTCGTGGCGGCCGCCGCGCGCGCGGCCACGACGCGAGCTGGGGCTGGAAGCTCCTCGACAAACCGAACACCACCATCAACGCGCGCTTCGAGACGGCAGGACGGCTGCGCAGCTTCGCCTTCGAGTTTTCGAATCAGCGCTGCGTCATCCCCGCCGACGGCTGGTACGAGTGGACCGGCACGCCCAAGGCCCCGGTGCTCTTGCGTCCCGAGAACGGCGAGCTCTTGGGCCTCGCTGGCATCTGGCGCCCGACCGACCGCGGCGCCGAAGTCGTCATTCTGACTCAGGCCGCCCCGCCCGCCATGACGGACATCCACGATCGAATGCCCGTCATGGTCCCGAGAGAGAACGTGGCCGCGTGGCTCGACCCCCGAGTGACCCGGGAGAGCGCGGTGCGCGCACTCGTGGAGTCGGCCGACGAGCGCGTCTTCGAGGCGGTGCCCGTGAGCACGCGCCTGAACCGCGTGGTGCATGACGACCCGGCTTGTGCGGCGCCGGTCGGGCTACCGCGAAAGCTTGGTCATGCTTTTACGAATTCAGAACATCGGTCAAAGCTCGCGCGCTAATTGACCACCCAAGGTAGTACACCTCATGGGCCTCACTGAAAGAAGTCAATGGCGCGGGTCTCATCGATGCTGTACGCCATAGCGCCCACGGAGTAGCTGCCGGTGACGGAGTACGTGGCGCCCGCCCTCGTCGACTCAGTCTCGATCTGGAGCGCGTCGAAGCCGTAGGTCCCAGCGAAGGTCGGCCCTTCGTAAGCGAGCGTGCCGTCAAAACGAACCCACGAGTGGCCGCCGCTTGGGCTCAGCGTCGCCAGAGAGCTCCACTCGAGGCTCCCCGACATCGTCTCGTCCCCGAACCTGCAGGCGTGGAACTGAAAGCGGTGTTGGGTCTCGACGGTCCCTGCCCCATCCTGGGTGACTGTCAGGGTCGACGTGGCCGCGCCGACGTCACAGGCGATGGTGAGGTTCACCGTGTCGGCCTTGGTCGTGTCCGTGGCCGAGGCGGCGAGCTCTTGCAGGGCTTTGTGGATCGCCACCACCGACTCGGTCGCCGTGGACGAGTCGGTGATGCCGACCGTCGCCACGGCTCCTCCGGTGGCCGAATCCGCCTCCGAAGGGACGTCGGTCGCGCCGCCCGTCGCGCCGTTCGAGTTCGACGACGTACAGGCGAGCAGGGACATCAGGCCGGCGGCGGCGAAGGTCCTCGTCATGGTGATCATGGTGTCTCCGCCCGACCGGCCTTCTCGAGGGCGTCGTAGATGCCTTGTCGCTTCTGCTCGAGTTTGGCGCGCGCCTCGTAATGGCGCTTCTCGTCTTTGTCGCGTTTCGCGACGGCAGCCATCATGCCGTCGATCGCCGCTTGGATGGACTTGGCCCCGAAGACGTGGCCACCCGCGAGCGAGAACCCGGTGGGGGACGCGCTCGCCGCGATAGACGAGGGCCCGATGAGGCGAGCGACCTCGGTCGCGAGTGCCTGCCTTGAGGCCGCGTCCTTGGCGTCGAGCTTCTGAAGATCGGCGTCGAGCTTGGCTAGCTGCTTCTGGAGCTTCGCCACCGCCGGGCCGGAACCGAGCTCGACCGACGATTCGGTCCGTGCGAAGGCGCTCATCTTGCCGGCAAAGGCCAGGACGATCTGTCCCATGTCCATCGCACCGAGCATCACGACGCCATCCGCTGAGAGCCACGTCGCGGCCGGGGTGCCAGCGAGCCACGTGCCGGCCTTGCCGGCCGCGACCCGGTCGGCGAGGGCTGGATCGTTACTGAAGGAGACGCGCCCGTCGGCGAGCCGGAGCCGCGCCTCGTCACCGTCCCATGGCACTGTCCACGCCCAACTGTCGCCCTGGTGGGCGACCTTCAGCATCTCCCGCGTACGTTCCGCGTTCGCCATCCGGTCAAAGACTCCCTTCACGGCGGCCGTGTCCGTGATCCCCGCCGTGACGGCGGCGCTCAGCCGCTCACCTTTCATGGCGAAAGAGACGCCGAAAGCGCTGCCGAGCCGGCCGAGGAGGTCGCGGTCGAGATCGATCTCATAGCGCTTCTGGACGACCTCTTTGAGCGCGTCGTAGTCCATGTCGTCGATCGCGCCGATGAACTCGCGGACGAGCGGCCCAAGCGCGGCGCCATCGATGGACGCCTCGAAGAGGCCGATGGGCGACGTCGAGAGCGCCCGAGCCAGCGCCATAGGCGAGCCCGGCTTCAGAATGGAGCGGAGGACATGGCCCTCGTCGAGCACGACCTGGCCACGAAGGGCCACGGCCGAGTTCTCGACGCGGGCTCCGATGGCGACACTGCAGGTCGTGCCGGCCACCCGCGAAATGAAGGCGTCCATCCGCAGGTCGCGCTCGTCGCGCGCCTTGCGCTGCTCGGCGACCTCCACGACCTGCCTTTCCAGATCGGCAATTCGATCCGGTGAATCACCGCGCTCCCGGGCTTCGGCGAGCTGCTTGTCGGCCCAGTCGTTCTGTTCGTACTGGGCGCGCCACCGTCTCTCTTCGGCGAGGAAGACCTCAGCCATCCGCTTCACGTCGAACCACGCGACGACGTCGCTGCCCGTGAGGGACGACGACGCCGTGACCCACGACGTGGAGGTCGCAAGTGATGCGTCTGGGGTCAACGTCGCCACCCGATCGGCGAGCGCATCGGCGTGCGCGGCCCGATCGTCGCCGCGATCGATGACGACGAGCGCCGCCCAATCGCCGCGGACGAGGAAGCGCCCCGAGCCCGAACCGGGCACGAACACGGCCGCGTCACCCACCGTTCGGACGGTGACATCGTCGCCCATCAGACGACGGAAGGTCGCTTCGAGGCGAGTCCGGTCGGAGACCCCCACCCAAACCACAAAGGCCTCTCGGTCGGGGTCGACCACGGCGAGCGTGACCGGCTTCATCAGGTCGACGCCCGCCTGATTCCAACCCGAGAGGGTCAGCAGATCCGCACCGGCGTTCTCCACCGACTCCTTGCGGAACGCGCCGAAGAGCGCCGGGTACTTGTCGAAGAGCGTCGGTAGGCCTATCCGCGCCACCACGTCACCGACCGACGCCGCGTGGACGACGATCGGCGTCTCGTTCGGGACGAAGTAGAGCGGCCCCGAGGGATCGCTGGGCGTGGAGGCGACCGACAGACTCGGCCACGCGAGCGCCAGCACCAGCATGAGAGTCTGTACCTTTGCAAACGTGTACGATGGGCGCATGGAACCTCTCAGTGACCCGGAAGCTCCGGGAAGGGTGACGCAGACGAGTCGACGGCGGGCGCGAGACGTCGGCGAGAACGGGCGCATCATTGAAGGTGTTCCCGTGGGCTTGGGATTACCCCGAGCCGGTCACGGGCGCGGGCCACCGACAGTGTGCAGGGCGTGTTGAAGAGCCGAAGCACCTCGGGCCGCAGCCCGGTGGGCCACGCCAGGCCGACCCGACCCGCGACCGCAGCGCCAGCGCGAATCGCCGCGGTGAGCGCCGGGACCGGCGCCGACGCCACCAGCCGAAAGGGCCGCCCCGCGCGCTCGCCGTAGCGCAAGACGAAGTCGCGAAAACTCACGGACACGCCATCGGCGAGGCTCCCGTCGGCGACGTTGAAGACCTCGCGGTCCACGTTGGGGCGGTCGAGCGCCGCAAGGACCATGTCAGCGAGGTTGTCGACGTGGGTGAAGGGCATCGGCGAACGGCAGGGCCCGGGAAAGACGACCGAGCGGATGAGCGAGAGGCGACGCAGGCTCGGCATGAGCCGGCTGTCGTGAGGACCGCCCCAGACCACCGCCGGTCGGAAGATGAGCCAGCCGGTCGGCAGCGCCGCCACGATCCGTTCCGCTTCGGCTTTCGTCGCCGAGTAGGGATCCGCACCCGGATCCACGGGGCAGCGTTCGTCGGCGTCCACGAGGCGGCGGGTCCCGTAGACCTGAACCGTCGAGAGGTGGAGGAGGCGCCGGCCGTTCAGAGCCGACACGAGGTGCCGAGTCCCCGCGACGTTGTCGCGTTCAAACGCCGCTGCTGTCCCGGCGCCGACGCGCGCCGCCGAATGGATGACCACATCGATCCCATCGAGGGCCCGCGGGATCGCGTCCACGTCTGAGAGGTCGGCGTATCGCACCGGCACCGTGAGGCCCGGCGCTGAACGCCGGACGAGCCCAGTGACGTCCATACCGGCACGTCGCAGCCGATCGCACAGGTGCCGACCGACGTAGCCGGCGGCGCCGGTCACGAGCACTCTCACGGGGATCCCCACTCGGTCTGCGCGTGTCTCACCGAAAGCTCCGGCCGTCGTTCGTGGCCCGTTCTGTCGGTGAGACGCGCATCTGTCAAGGCGCCTCGGCGCGAGTCTCGACACCTCGGGCGAAGGCGAGGAGACTCACCGCCCGGCGGCCCACGCCGCGAAAGAACTGGAGCCTAAGTGAAGCATCATGATGTGGCGCCCGGGCCAACGCCCCAAGCGGCGCCGCGAAAGGCGCGCCAACGTAAGGTCCAGAGGCGCCCTCACCGCCCCGTGGAGGTCCTCGGCCCCTTCGACCTCGGCTTCGGCCCGAGTCGGCAGCGGCTCGTCCGCGTCTACGATCCCGCGCCCCTCGCAGACGACGCCACTGGCGCCGTCGAGCGCCCACTGCTCCTCATGTTCGATGGCCAGAACATCTTCGACGACGAACCGAGCTACGCGGGCGGATGGCACGTTCACCGGGAGGTCGAGCGGCTCGCGCGCACCGTCGTCCGCCCCGTCGTGGTCGCGGTGGACCACGGCCACGAACACCGGCTGAACGAGCTGTCGCCCTTCCCCGTCTCCGGTCATTCGGGCGAGCTCCTGCGCTTCCTGCACTTCATCATCGCTCAATTGCTGCCGGACCTGACGACCCGATACGGCCTCTCGACCGACCCGGCGCGCCGCGTCGTCGGCGGCGCGTCCCTCGGCGGCCTCGCCGCGCTCTACGCGGCGCTCCGCTTCCCGAACGAGTTCGGCGGCGCCATCGCGATGTCGCCGTCGCTCTGGGTGCAGAGGGGCGCCTTCTTCAAGTGGATGGCGAGCCACCCACCACCACCCGGCCGCCGCATCTACCTCGACGCGGGCGCCAAAGAAGCGCGCGGCAGCATGCTCCAAAACGCGAAACGACTCGGCGCGCTGCTCCTGCATTCGGGGAACGTCCAGCTCCACTTCCGGTCCGATCCTCGAGGCCAGCACCGCGAAGCTGACTGGCGCCGGCGGCTGCTCCCGGCGCTCCGCTTCCACTTCGGCAAGTCCCGCTGAAGCCCTTGAGAGGTCCGTTGGCGGGCGCGGAATCGCCGATGCGGACGGTCAGCCCGCCGCCGGTGCGGTGTTCGTCCGAACGACCATCCCGCGCACGCGCGGGTCGTCCTTTCGGTAGACCACGGTGAAGAGCACGAACGCGCCCCAGAGGCCGGCGAGGTGCCAGAACATGGCGTCGCCGCTGATCGCGCGGAAGAACGCGCTGGAGAT
>JADMJS010000151.1 GCA_018780435.1 Myxococcales bacterium | reverse complement strand
TCGGTGCGGGTGAGCGCGTGGAAGTCGTTGCGGTCGATGACGAGGACCGTCGTGGGCTCGCGTGCGATGGCGGTCGCGGAGCGCGGCTGGCCGTCCATGAAGGCGACCTCGCCGAAGTGGCCGCCGGGACCGACGGTCGTGAGGTGGACGGCGCCGCGCGAGACGTCGACCGCGCCGCCGAAGACGATGAACATCGCGTCGCCGCGGTCGCCTTCGCGGCAGATGACCTCGCCGGGCGCGAAGTGGCGCTCGTAGACGACCTTCAGGACCGAGACCATCTCCTGGTAGTTCAAGTACTTGAACAGGAACAGGTTTTGGATGGCCATGACCTTGGACTGCGTGTGCAGCCCGACGTCGCGGCGGCGTGACGCGCTGCCGGACTCGGCCGAGACGATCACGGCCGTGACGTTGTCGAGGCCGCCTGCGGCGTTGGCGGCGTCGATGGCGGCCGAGACCCCTTCGGACACGACGCCGGCGAGCTCGACGTCGGTGAAGTAGCGGTAGAGGCCGTCGGAGCAGAGGAGGACGCGATCGCCTTCGGCGATGTCGAGCCACGCGGTGTCGACGCGGACGCTCGGGAGCTGACCGACCGCGCGGGCGAGCACGTTCTTGTGGGCGAAGTTCTCGACCTCTTGCGGCTGGAGCAGGCCTTGGCTGACCATTTCCTGCGCGAGCGTGTGGTCGACGGTGAGGCGCTGGGCCTCGTCACCGCGCAACAGGTACGCGCGGCTGTCGCCGACGTGGCCGAGGACCGCGCCCCGCGGACCGACGGCGAGGACGATGCCGGTCGTCGCCATGCCGCGGTAGTCGGGGTTCTTCTGCGAGAGCTGGTAGATGCGGTCGGTGGCCCGCTGGAAGAGCTGATCCATGAGCGCGAGCAGCTCGCGGCGCACGGTCGCGTCGTCGCCGCGAGAGGAGAGCGCTTGCGAGAACGCCTCGCGGTACTCGCCGACGACGTCGACGAAGAGGCGGGAGGCCATCTCGCCCGCGTTGGCGCCACCGACGCCGTCCGCGACCGCGTAGAGGCCGCTCGTGTCGTCGGCGAAGAAGGAGTCCTCGTTGTTGTAGCGAGTCTTTCCTGTGTCGGTGCCGGCTACTGAACTCGATTGCATGGCGCATCCTAACGCGGAAGTGCCGTGCGGGGCGAGGGGGGATCGTCTGTGATTGCCGAGTCGAGCGTTCAAACCGGGTGGAGTAGGTGTGCGGGGTCAGCGCTCGTCGCCGCCCCTGGGTGCTTCGCCGCCGTCGCGGTTCAGGATGCTCGCGAACGCGTCGAGATCGGCACGCTGCCGCCGTTCTTCGAAGAACGAAGCCGTCCTCATCGCGCTCAGCTTCTCCGCCACCGCCGTAGCGACGAACTGGTTGATGCTGATGCCTTCCTCTTTCGCCAGAACCTCGACCGCCGCCTTGATGGACCGCGGTAGACGGAGTGGGTAGGTCGATGTTTCAGCCATGTCTGATTCTCCTGAGTGCCTCTGCGGGTCGCATCACCTCGATGCCGAAGCGCACGGGGGCAGTGCCATAATCACGAACGTTGAAGGTGACGATGGTCCGGGTACGCCCATTGACCGCTGCTTCGAGGACCATCTCGTCGCTCGGATCTCGAAGCTGTGGTCGCCACAAGAACCACGCGGTGACGGGTTCTGCCAGCGCGGCGACGCCGTCCACGAAGCTCAATGCCTGCGTATGAGTTAGGCCTGAAGCGCTCAGATGCTCCATTCGAGTGAGAACGGCCTCGTATTCGAGAATCAGAGCGACGCTTGCAACCAGCCGAAGCTGCCCGGCAAGTGCCAAGCGCATCAGCTCCGCCGACGCTCCTCGTGGGCTACGCATCGCTGCCAGGACCACATCAGTATCGAGGACAACTCTCACGAGCTCATAGTAACATCACCTGCGATGTGATCAAGTGACTGAGAGTGCATGACCAACTCAGAATTCCGCGGAACCATGCTGGCGCTCATTCGTGCAATGCTCACGTGATGGTCAGCCCGCCCGACGACGCACCCGGTCCGCGCCCGAGCTCCGAGCTCGATTCGCGGACGCTCGTGGCGGCGCAGCGGGGAGATCGGGCGGCGCGCGGCGCGTTCATCGCCCTGTACGAGCGGCGGGTGACGGCGCTGGTCGGCCGGCTGCTCGTCTCGCGGCCCGATCTCGTCGCTGACGCCGTTCAAGACGTGTTCGTGAAGCTCTTGACCGAGTTGCATCGCTTCGAGCCCGATGGGCCTGCCCGGCTCTCGACCTGGGCGCTCACGGTCGCGGCCCGGCAGAACCTCGATCGGCTGCGGCGGCTCGGGACCGAGCGCCGGTTGCTCGAGGCGGGTGAGGCCGATGACCACGCGGGACCGAGCGGGGTGGGGCGCGTCGAAGCGCTCGACCTCGGGGCTCGGGTCACGGCGGCGATGGCGGCGCTGCCGGCGGACCACCGGGCCGTCTTGGTGCTGCGTGCCTACCACGATCTCGACTACGACGAGATCGCGGCTGCGCTCGAGATCCCCGTGGGGACGGTGAAGTCGCGGCTCGGTCGCGCGCGGGAGGCGCTGAAACGCGCCGTTGGAGGACAGCCATGACGCGAGATCCCTCGCCACAGGACGACTTCTCGCCCGAGGAGTGGCTCGCGCTAGACGCCTGGGAGGCGCCGCCACCGCCAGTGGGGCTCTCGGCCCGCGTTATGGGCAAGCTCGATGCACTAGAGCCGACGCCGGCGCGATCTGGACCGAGCGCGATGCGACGTCGTCATCGCGGGCGAGCGCTCGCGTGGGGCGCGGTGGGGCTAGCGCTCGCCGCTGGCTTGGCGCTGGCCCTGTGGCCCAGAGGGCAGGTCTTCGAGCAGCAGATAGACGCCGGTAGCCGCGTCACGGTCGCGATCGGGGAGCGAGGCGTGCTCGTCGCCGAAAAAGGCAGCGAACTTCACTTTCGCGTGGAACCGGACGGCGCGACGCGCGTGGAACAGAGCCGAGGCGACGTCTTCTACCGCGTCGAGCCCGGCGCTGCCTTCTCGGTGGCGACGCCGCTCGGCGAGCTGACGGTGACGGGGACGTGCCTGCGAGTGGCGATGACCGAGGACACGAGTGAGATCATGATGCAGAACAACGGGAAACGAGCAGGTGGGCGGTCGGTACGAGAGCTGACGGGGGCGGCGCTCCTTGGAGCGGCGGCGACGTCCGTCCTCTTCGTCACGGTCTTCGAGGGGCGCGTGGACGCCGCGACGCCTACCGAAAGGGCGACCATCGAGGCCGGACAGACGGGGAGCCTGAGGCCGGACGGGACGCTCGTCATCGTCGAGAGTGGCGTGCCAGCGCCTGTGCCATTGGCCGAACCGGCACCTGCCACCCCTTCGTCTCAACAGCCCGAAGTGGCTGAAACGGTTCAGGTTCCCGTCGTGAAGCCTCCCGAGGCGGCCACGCCAACGCCTGCGCCAACGCCCAAGTCCGACGCCGAACGCGCCCAGCGCGAGCAGCTCGAGTCGAAGGTCGCCTCGCTCGAACGCGAGCTCACGAAGACGCGCCGGCTCGCCGAGAAGATCAAGACCTACGATCTCCAGCCCGAGACGCTCCAGAAGATGGCGAAACGCTGCGAGCTGCGCTGGGACCACCCGTCAGTGCATGTCGACCGGCCGATCAAGCTCGACGACGAGACCATCAAAGCGGCGTCGCTCTCCGAGAGCGAACGCCCCGTGGTGGAAGAGGTTTTCCGCCGCAACAACGAAGCGACCCTGGCCGAGCTGCGACGTCTCTACACGCTCGTGACCGGCGACGACCAGGTCGAGAACCTCGCTCCGGAGGCGATGCTCGCCGAGATCAACGACAAGTCGGAACACCGTGAGCTGCGCCTCGCCTTCGAGCGCCTCTCGGCAGAGCGGGCCGGCTTGCAGCCCGCGCCCGCCGAGGGGGTCGAGCAGTCTGCCGTGGAGCAGGTCTACCGCCTCCTCACGTCGGTCGGCGAGCGCCTCGAGGCCGAGCTCTCGGCCAAGGTTGGGCCCGAGCGCGCCCGACAGATGCGCGACGCCCACGACGGCTGGGGGAGCGCGTCTCGGAGCTCGTACGGCTGCCCCGAGCGGACGCCCTGATCGCTATAGGATGTCTTTGAGCGGCTGGCCCGGGTTGAAGCGCCGGAAGTCGAGGCACTCCACGAAGGCCTTGATGACGCGGCGCGTCGCCAGGCCGCCGAAGCGGTCGAGGAGCTTCGCCGTGAGCGCGGTGACGGTGAGCTCGGGGAAAGACACGCCGTGGAGCGCGCCGTAGGTCTGGTTCAGGCGCTCCATCAGGGTACGGAGCGCGCGGGGCCGCAGCGTGTCGATCTCCAGCACTGACTGTTCGCTGCGCCACTCTTTGTATTGGCCGCGCATGGGGCCGGGCGTCGTGGCTAGCACCACCTTCAGGCCGCTCGGAATCCGATAGAGATACGGGATCTTGCGGTGCCCGGCGTAGATGAGGCCGGTCGTCGCGCCGACGTAGCTGTTCTTGCCTTTCTCGATGGTCTCGTCGAGGAGCGCAGGGTCGTCGCTGGCCGTGAGCGTGAGCCCGCGGAAGAACGACTGTGCGCGGGTGAAGTGGAAGCGGTAGAGGCACGCGCTCGCCGTCTCGACTTCGTCGACGAGAATCAGCATGCCGCGTTTGCCCAGCACTTCGGTCATCACGTATCCGAGGCCCGAGAGCAGGTTGCAGTAGACGTTCGCCGACGTCGTGAAGTCCGGCAGAAAGCCAGTGACGGCGGTCGCTTCGCCCGTCCCGAGGACGGCTTCCCAGTCGTCCGGACGCATGGTGCCGCGGCGGATGCGGTCGAGGACGTTGCCGAGGATGGGGTGGTCGGGGGCCGGGTTCTCGGTCGATGCGTCGACGGCGGCCAGCAGCGCGTGTTCGAGCTTGCCGATCCCGGGGACGTCGAGCCCGCGCGCGATCTGCCGATACAAGCGCTTCGAGAACGCAGCGCTCTCCTCGCCAGCGTCCAGGTGCGAGTAGCTGACCGCCCAGCCTTCGCTGAGTGCACGCGCCCGGAGCGTCTGGAGCAGGTGGCTCTTCCCGCTCCCATACGCGCCTTCGATGAGGAGGCTCCCGTCGGCTTGGTCCGAGAGCCAGTGACGGAGGTGGGCCAGCTCGTCGTCGCGGCCTTCGGTCCACTGCTCGACGTAGGCGTCGGGTACCGTGCCGAGGCGGAAGGACTCGATGACCGCGCGTTCGGCGTGGCCTGCTTCGATCTTGCGGACGGCCCTCGGGATCGAGTTTCGGAGGGCACCGTCGCTGTCGACTGGCATCGAGCGCGACGCCGGCCGGCCGAGGCGACTCGGATCGACTTTGCCAACGGCCGGCGGGTCCCAGATGAGCTCGCCGCCGCGCACCCAGGCCTTCACGGCCTTGAACTGCACCCAGTACTCGTAGCCGCGATACCGCGTGGCGAGCACGTCCCCTGGGCCCATCAGACGATGACGGACCCGGCTCCCGACGGGGATCTCGGCCGTCACGCTCACAAGTCTGTCCCGTTGGGGATCACGAGGGCGCCATCAGCTTTCGCGCCGTCGCGAGGTCGAGCGGGGTCGCTTGCCCAGCGCGGATCGCCTGGAACGCCTTGATGCAACCCTGCACGAAGAGACGCTTGTAGCCGACGTCACCGAAACGTTGTTCGTACGCGGCCTTAGCGACCGCGCCGACCGCGGCGGACTTGTTCTCAAGCTTGCATCCGTAAGCCGACTCGAAGACGACGCCCAGCTTCTCGCCGATAGTCTGGAGCAGGACCAGAGGCTCCTTCACTACGTCGTCGAGCCGGATGGTGACGCCGGTGGGGTTGTAGACGTCGAAGATGGTCGCGATGCGTTGGTTCAGGGCCTCGTAGACGCTCGACCGCCCTTCGAAGAAGCGCTGGTCGGGCACCGCGTACATCATCAGCACGCCGCCGAAGTGCTGGTGACCGCACTCGTCGATGAGCTCACGCAGGTTTGACAGCAGCGCGTCGCGTTGGCGCGTCGATAGGCTCGGGAGCTGCTCGGCCTCATCGAACAGGATCACGAGACCGGGGTGCCCCATCGCCTGAAGCCACTGAACGAGCGAGCGCAACATTGAGAGCGCGACGCTACGGTCGATGCCGTGGAGTAGTCCGAGCGGTCGGTGCGTCGCGGCCGAGAAGCCGTCCGCCGACAGCCACGTGAGCAACGCTTCGAGGGTGGCGTCGTCCCCCGACGCGAGCGCCTCGATGGCCTTCGCGAGCGCCTTCTGCATCTGCAGGCTGTCGAGGCCCGTGAGCGCCGCGCGCGCGACCTCGAAGGCTGCTGCCGCGAGCTCCGACGAGGGGATGTCGCGCGCCTGCAGGTCTTCGATGATGGTCGCGTGCCAGGACTTGAGGAGCGGGAGGAGGCCCGGTTGCGAGAGCACGTCGGGGCGTTCGGTCGACGGCGGCAGCGCCACGCGCTTCACGATCGCCGCGTAGACGCGGTCGAGCTGATGGAAGGGCGACTCGTCGGACGAGAGCGGCACGTACGCGACCGGGAAGCCGCGTTGCCACGCGATGGCCCGGAGGCTGTACAGGAAGTGCGTCTTGCCGCCGCCATAGGTGCCGACCAGCAGCTTGAACGACGAACCGCCCGCGGGCAGGAAGTCGCGCAGGTAGTCGCCTTCGAGGACCTCGAGGACGCCGTCGATGCCGGCCGAGAAATGCTGAAAGCCCCACTCGGGCGGGGTGCCCGTGGAGCCTAAGGTCTCGATGATGCGGCGCGCGAGGACCGGGGAAAGACTCATCCGCGTTCGTTCTCCCGGAACCCGAGATAGGCGTAGTGCGTGCCTGCGACCCAGAGGTGGTCGGCCGCCTTTTTCGTCTGGTCGCGCGTCGCGACCGTCAGCACGAGCTCTTTGCCCTGCCAAACGTGGTGTCGCAAACGACCGAGATCATGGGCGAATGCGACGCGCGGGACCAGCGTGAAGCCCGACCGTTGCGGCGCAGCCCGGAACGCGGCGCTCTGCCGGCCGAAGACCAGCTCGGCGTAGACGTCCGCGATCGGGACCTTCTCGGAGGGCCCGAACGAACGGCGCGCCATCGCCGTGCGCCACGCCGTGTGGAGCTCGGCGAGGAAGGCCTCGTCGTTCAGTGGGCCCGGTTCGATGAGCTCCCGCGCCCGCTGCACGGCCTTCAGCACGAGCGCCGGATCGACCGGGACGGTCTCGAGGAGCTCGACCTTGGGGCCGTAGTGGAGACGGACCTCGGGCTTGTCTGATTCGACGAGCTCGACCGTGAAGGGGCCGACCTCCAGGGTCGGAAGCCGGCCCTGGAGTCGCAAGCCCAGCGGCTCGAGCGCTTCGGCGAGCTCGCCGGCAAAGATGACCCGGCTCCGCTCGGCCACGGCCCGGGCTTCGGCGTCGAGCGGCTTCAGCCACTCGTTCGCCGAGCCCAGCGCGCCCCAGAGCTCGCCGAGCTGCTTCAGAGACGTGAGCGCACCTTGCGTCGCGCCCAGGACTTGGAACGGCTTCTCGTGGGGATCACCGATGTTGCCGAGAGATTCGACGAGGCCCACTGCCGCCTTCTCAAGGAGTTTGGCGGCCTTCAGCGTCATCGCGATTGGGCTGGTCTTGCCATCGCCCTTTCGGTCGGTGCCCGTGTCGTCCGAGAGCCGTCCGCCACTCATGGGCTGGTCAGCTTCTTGGCCAGCCCGGCCAGTGTTGCCCCGTCGACCGGTGCGAAGCGGTTTACGCGCATGTCCGTGCAGATCTTCGGCGACGTCTTGCAGACGCTCGCGAGCGCCTCACCGAGACCCTTCACGGGCACGCCCACCGACGAGACGATGGCGCCCGGCAGCTCGGGACCGGAGAGCACCGTCTCCAGCGTTTGGGCGAGCGGGAGCCCCTGAAGCGCCTTCTGCTGAACGTCGTCGATGATGGCGGCTTGAACCTCACCCTTGTCGAGGTCCTTGAGCGCCTTGAGCGCGGTTCGGACCTTCACGAAGGTGGCGCCCGCATTCAGGTCGACCTTACCGTCGAAGCCGACACGGCCGAGGAAGCCGGCCGACGCGGCGAGGCCCGACGCGATCTTCTGGCCCTTCAGCGCGTCGAGCGTGACGCCCTTCTTGGCCAGGACGTGGTAACGGCTCGCGGTCTCGGTGTTAGCCAGCGTGGCCACCGCTTGCAGTTTCCAGGCACTGTTGCGTTCGAGATACACGTCGAGTGGCAGGACGACCACGGACGCGCCGCCTTTCGCCATCGCGGCCTGGCAGGTCGCGGCGTCGTTCACGTATTCGCCTTTGACGGAGGTCCAGCCGGCGGTTTGCTTGAGTGCGCCGAGGAAGGCGTCGACGACGGGCTGAGCGTCGGCGCTCGACCCGGGGCCGCCTGGGAAACAGAGCAGGAAGGACACGTCCTGCGCGGACGCGAACCGGGGCGCGGTTGCGAGGAGAATGAGCGTAAGCGGGATGGCTAGCTTCATGGCGGCGGCATCCTGTCAGAAAACCGGGCTGAATGGAACGGTTCGGGTCGCCTCCCGGTGCGGCGGGCCCGGCTGCCGGCCGAGCAACGTCCGTGCCACGGGGGCGAAGGTTACTAGAACGCGTTCTGATTGGGGTTTCACGGGAGCCGAATCGAACGGGGTGCGCACCACGTGACGCGGCGCCCTCTCAGAACAGGATGCGGCCCTTCAGAAAGACGGTGCTCGTCCCGGCGACGGGCGAGCCGAACTTGGTGCTCGTGTCGCCTGTGAACTGCGCTCCGTAGAGGAAGGCCCCGAGCGTAATCTCGCCGCCATCGAACGGCTTGCCGATGATCTGAGGGAAGAGGATCCACGAGGCGTCCTGGAGGTTGACGACGCCGAAGGTGCGCAGGACGAGCGTGTCGCGGAGGAACTTGAAGTCCATCCCAGCGACCATGTAGTCGTCGAGGTTCTTCTCGCCGAACTCGTCCACGAAGCCGTGGAGGTACTGCACGTTGATGTACCACCAGGGGAAGGGCGTGTAGTCCATGCCCACGGTCGCCTTCACGAAAGCGCCCTTCTCGTGCTCGAGTTCTGGGCCGTTCGGGAAGGTGTCACCCGTGGCGTTGCCCGCGAACTCGGTGCCGTCGATGATGATGTAGAGGTCGTCGTGGAAGACGACGGCGACTTCAGTCCAGAGCCCGAGGCCGTCGAGGTAGTCCAGGCTGGTCGCCATGTCGATGCCGAGGACCTGCATCTTCGGGAAGCTGAGGTCGAGGGTCGTCAGCACGTCGCTCGAATCGCCGGTGACGACCGCGGTCTCAGCGCGCGGGATGTCGTCGAAGCCGCGGAAGTAGCTGACGGACATGTCGACGCCGAGGAGCTTCCAGCCCATGCGGGCGCCGACCATGGTGTTCTCCATGGCGGCTTCGGGTTTCACGATCGACACGTCGTACGCAATGGTCGCGCCGCCGGCGAGGTAGGCCTTCTGCTGGGCGGCGAGGGCGGCGATGTTGTCCGTCGTGGCGAGTCGGATCTGCTCGTTGACGTCCGTGAACGCTTTCCGGGCGCTGCCCGGGAGCTGCGCCGGCTTGAAGAAGGGCACGAACGCGGCTTCGAGGAAGAACTCGTCGAACCACGGGTCGTCTTCGTCGCCGAAGCTGAAGTACGGCGAGTAGCGGATGTGGATCATCTCGTTCGCGATCGAGTCACCGAAAGCGAGCGAGTCCTCGACGTCGAGCGCGTTCAGGTTGGCCGTCGGGTGGAACTTGTCGGCCGTGCCCCAGATGAGGACTTTGCGCCCGAGCGAGATATCGAGCCCGTCGAGGCCCGCATCCATGAAGGTCACGAAGAGCGCGTCCGACTCGAAGCGGAAGGGGTCGATGGCTTGGCGACTCGACAGGCCATCGAAGGTGTCCGCGGTGCCGCGTTCGATGAAGACCAGCTCGAGGTGGCCCTTGCCGAGGATGTTCGGGCCGTACTGGCCCGTCACTTCGACCGACGCGCCGGACTCCGACCGCTCGAAGGCCATCTCTTCGGTCGCTTCGACACGCAGGTCCGAGTAGATCTCCGCTTTCCAACGGAAATCGGCCGTTTGGGCGGTCGCCGTGCTCGCCCAAACGAGGGTCGCCAGCGCCGTGACGAGGGCGCTCCGGATCACTGGCCGCGAACCAAGCTGCGCTTGCTGAAGATGTTGTCCGGGATGTCGTCGCCGATCTTCTGCTCGAGCATCTCGAGCGAGGTGCTGAGACCAGTGCCGACGTCGGTCATCGCGATCGACTTCCACGTGGGGGCGCCGCCTTCTTCGGTGAAGACGTTGCGGACTTGCTCGCGCACCTTCTTGCCGCCCTCCCAATACTCGATGTGGTCGACGAGCGCCGCCTTCTTGTCGACACGGAGGCGGAGCTTCTCCCAGCTCGTGTCGGCCCCGGCCTTGCGAGTCAGGTCCAGCCAGAGGTGGGTCGCTGCGTCCTCGCCGAAGGCCGCGTCGTAGAGGGGCGCGAGCATGACCGCGTTCATGTCTTCGTAGGTCATGTTGCTGCCGAGCAGCGTCTGCCGGCGCGCCGAGCTCGCGACGCGGCGGACGTTGTCGGTCTGCGGCGAGTAGACGTACATGTCGCCGTCCCCGGCGGAGAGCATGCTCATGCCCTTGACGTCGCCTGGCTCTAGGAAACGAACGAGGCGCTTGTTGCCCTTCTGCCAGACGGAGAAGGTGACCTGACGGCCCTGACCGCCCTTCTCCTTGACGGTCATGCGGAAGACCCACTTCTGCGTCGTGTAGTCGTAGGTGCGCTTGTCGATAGCTTCGAGGACGGCGGTGCCGCCCTTGGCTTTTAGCGCGTTTACGTCAGGGGGCGCCGCCGCTGCCGTGGCGACGAGTGCGATGGAGAAGAGAGGGGCGAGGAGGGCCAGGCGAGTCATCGTGGTGAGCCTCATGTCCGGGAGCGCTAGGGTCGCGCGCCAAGGTGGCTGTGCCGCGAGAGCTTCGATGGACGTGGCCCATGCAGCGGCGCGGCAATATGCCGGCGGTGGTCCCTGGGGTCAATTGCCCCGGCGCCCCCGCCTCTGGGGTTGAAACGCGTTCTCGCCGCCGACGTAATCCCGCGGCCCTTCCGCCGTGGACGCGACACCCGCCGTCGCACCCCCGACGACGCCCCCCGCGACCGGCCCTCATGGGCGACCACCGCCGAACTTCAGGCCCCGCTTGGCGACGGCAGCTTCGATCTTGCCCGCGGCGCCGGGGCGGAAGTGCGCAAAGGTCTGCCCGATGGCCTTCTTGCCCGTGTCTCCCGCGTAGTTCATGAGGCCTGCCTGGGCCATGTCCTCGAGCGAGCAAGAACCGTCGCCCGACGCGATCTCCTCCGCGCAGCGGCCCAAAACGGCGCGCGTCGCGCCCCACGCGCCCGGTAGGAAGAGCTCCGCGGCCGAACCCGCGACGTCCATGACCGTGCCGACGTTCTTGGCCGTCTTGATGTTGTCGTGGGCTTCCTGGCGCTTCGCCGTCTCACCGGCCTCGTAGCCCTGCTCGTCGGGGGCGACCGCCTGTTGCGCCAGCGACGCCATCAACGCAGCCGTGTCGGCGCTGACGTTCGGATCGCAGGCGATGTCGCGCCGCTGCGCGAGCTCGGGAGCCCGGCGGTTGGCGCGAACGCTGCGAACCCATGCGCCGCGCTCGGCGAGGTATTCGTTTCGACCGACGCTCACGTTCGCCGACGTACACGCCTGCTGGTGGCGGAGGTCGTCGGCCGCGGTCCGTGCGGGCGCCTTCGGGCGCAGCGCCGCCTGACCGCTCTCGTAACCTTGGGGACGCATCGGCTTCGTGGGGGCGACGGAGACGGCGGGCTGGGGCTTCACGGGGCTCTGGTTCAGCGGTCGAGACACCTTCAGCATGGGGACCTCCTACGGGCGGCGTCGTTCGGACGCGGACGGGGTGTGTGTGTTTCCCCTTCGCACGGGACGTGCCGCCGGAGTCCCATTGGGACTATTCGATGTACTGCGCCATGATCGGCTCTGAAGGCGCGCGAAAGCCCGCTTCGCAAAATCCGACGCAGACCCCACCACGTCACACTTTTTCGGGCGGTATGAGAGGGGCGGTGGGTTCAGGTGTCCCCGGCGTCATGCGTGGTGGGAAGTCGGCGGGTTTGGCCTCGGAGGGGCCAATTGCGCGTGGGCCGACGTGAGCCTAGGCTATGGGCGAGTCGCATCGTGGTCCGACGGTCGAGCAGATGAGGGCCGACGACGTCTTGTGACACTAGGCTCGGGTTGACCCGTCCGGAGACGTCACGATACTCAGTGTCAGGAGGGCCCCCCACTCGATGTCGCTCATCTCCGGCACTCACTCTCTCTTCCGCGCCAAGAAAGACCGCCCCGAGCGCTACACGGCGCATACCCCCGACGGGTGGGACATCGCGCTCTACCGATACCGCCCGGAGACCGAGGTCCGCGGGCGAACGCCCGTCTTCCTCTGCCACGGCCTCGGCGCCAATCGATACAACCTCGACGCGCCCGGGCGGCTCTCGTTCGCGCTCTGGCTCCGGTCCTTCGGATACGATGTCTGGGTCGTCGAGCTCCGGGGTGCTGGGGAGTCGTCCAAGCCGACGTTGCGAAACAAGCTGCGCTACGACTGGACCTTCGATGACTACGTGAAGAAGGACGTGCCGGCCGCGCTGGCGCTCGTCGCACGCGAGACCGGCAGCGACCAGGTCCACTGGGTCGGGCACAGCATGGGCGGCATGGTCGCGTACGCCTATGCGATCGAGCAGTCGCGGCGAGGGCAGTCGAGCCACCTCCGCACGCTCACCGCGGTCGGCAGCCCGAGCTTCGCGCGCGCCGAGTACGGCCTGCTCAAGCAGATCGTGAAGCTGCGCTTCCTGCTCGACGTGCTCCCGCGCATCCCTTATGGCGGGCCCGCATACCTGCTGGCGCCGATCATGCCGCTCGTGAAGGAGACCGCGGGCCGGATCTTCGCCAACCCGCGCAACATGAGCACCGTCGACCTCATGAAGCTCGTCGCGCTCGTGCCTCAGGACTTGCCGCCGACGCTCATCAAGCAGTTCGCAGACTGGATCGCCGAACGCGGCTTTACGGGCGGCGCCGGCACGTATGCTGGTGAGCTCCACCGCATCACCGAGCCCGCGCTCATCGTCGCTGGACCCGTCGACGCCATCACGCCGCTCCGGGACCTGCAGCACGTCTACGACGAGATATCGAGCCGCGAGAAGCGCTTCTTCGCCGCTGGCCGCAGCAGCGGATGCGCCCATGATTACGGGCACATCGATCCCATCCTCAGTTGGCGGGCCAAAGACGAAGTCTGGCCGCACATCCGGGCTTGGATCGAGACGCACTGAGCGCGGCCCGCTCACCCCTCCAGAATCCATCGCCGTGAAGGGCGGCCGTCCCGGCTGGCAGGGCTACCACGACTCCAACGGCGACGGCGCCATCGACCTGACGAGTGAGTACCACTTGGGCGCGTCTGGGCGACATGGCCAAGTTCGGCAGCGCCGACTGCGACTTCGCGACGCACGCCAATAAACCCTTGCCCTGGCTCGCCTCGGTCGTGCGTGGCGAGAACCTGCTGGGATCACGACCGGTCGCGTCCCGCCGTCCGTACGGCGCGCGTCCCGGAAAGCGGCTGGCTATCGAAGGAGGCCTTGAGTTTCGATGGGAGTATTGATGAAGTCGTCGTGTGCGCTCGTTGCGTCTCTTCTCTTCTCCTGCGCGAGCGCGGGGCCGACCTCCGGGAGTGACGCCCCGCCGATCTCGCCCGAGGTGAATCCCTATTGGGGCGGTCGCCTCTTCGACAAGTGGTCGGCCATCACGCCAGCCAAGCCGGGCGCGCCGGCGCTCGAGCGGCTGAAGAACCTCTTTGGGTGGGACCTCCGCGGGACTGCCGGCCACTACGGCGCCAAGTACGCGAACAAGAAGGGCGCACTGCCGGTCAACCTCCTCGACGATCGGCGCTCGACGGCCGAGCTCCGCGATTGGTTGCGTGACGGGGGAGACGGGCTACCCGCGTACGGCGAGGTGCTCGGGCCCCGGGAGTTCGACGCCATCGCCCAGTTCATCGACGCGGTCCGTTCGCACCGCCTTGCGCAGCCGAGCGACGTTTGGACGCTCGACGAGAAGGCCCCGAACTTCTACCGCTTGAACGCGGGCGGCGACGCCGAGCGCGGACGCCGCTACTACGCGGACGCCTGCGCCTCCTGCCACGGCGACGACGGCACACTCTTTCTCTTCGACGACGGTGAATACACGCTCGGCAGCTTCATGCGTCAGAAAGCCTACGAAGGCTGGTTCAAGGTGCTCGTCGGTCAACCGGGCAGCTCCATGGAGGAGCAGGTGCCCAAGAACCTCGGAGGCGTCGAGCAGGGCCAGTGGATCCTGGACATCGCCGCAGCGCTCTGCGACCGCGCCGCGTTCCCTCGTGGCACCGGCAAAGCCGACGAGGTCGCGGACGGGGACCTTCGGTGTGGGGCGTATCTGAAGTAGGTGCTGCCGGGCAGCGCAACTTCCTTTGGCGTTGGCCCGAGGAAGGGTGCATGACGCGCACCATCATCACCTCGATGTTCACGCTCCACGGCCTCGTGATCGAGCCAGCTTCACCGGCGGCCAAGGGCCCGGCGTGGGAGCCGGTCGGCTCCGGCGCGGAGAGCGGGACCGGCGCCTGGTCAGCGTTCGCTCAGGGCGAGCTCGTGCAGTCAGGCGACTTTCGGATGCTCATTACAGTGAGCGGCGACGGAGTCCGGCTTGACGCGTCGTGGCGGTTCTGACCGGCGTACGAATGTGTTCCGGCGGCGTCCCCGACCGACCCAACTGCGGAGGCCGGCGACTAGGACGGCTGGAAGTAGCCGCGCCTCACTCGATCGGGTGGAGACATAGTCGGTCTCTGTATCTCACTCCGCGATCCCCTCCTGTACGGCCTTCGGGATGGGCAAAAGGTCCGCCTCGGTCGTCGGGATGCGGAGGTCCTCGCCCGTGCCTTCGAAGGTGTTGGCCGCGAGCGTCGGGACTTGGTCTTTCGGGCGCTGAAGGATGATGCCGACGGGGCTCTGGCTGATGGTGTTGTCGCCGATGTAGAGCCCGGCGGCTTCGAGGTCGTCGGCGACGATCCCGACGCGCGGATTGTCGTCGATGTCGTTGCCTTCGATGCGAGCGCGCGCGCCGGCGAGGAGTCCGATGCCGTCGGCGACCTCGATCTCCGCAATGCCCGAGAAGCCCACTCGGGCCACCGTCGACAGGACCGCGCTGCCGGAGAGGCGCATCGACGCGCCGAGGGTCGCGGCGACGCCGACGAAGCCGTTGTCGGCGATGGCGGTGCCCGTGATCGCGACGCCCTCTGCGTCTGAGGAGCCGGCGTCGTGCTGTAGCCAGATGCCGCCGCGGTCGTTCGACGTCACGACGGCGCCATCGACGGTCACGGACGACGCGCCCGAGACCAGGAGGCCGACGCGGGCGTTGCCGGCGAGGGTTGTGCCTGCTTCGAGGGAGACGCTCGACGCCACGCCGTCTTGGTCGAGGACGACGACCCCATCGCCGACGCCCCGCGCGTCGAGCGTCGTCGCCGTCACCGCCGTGCGCTTCAGGATGATTCTCCGGCCCCCGCGGACGACGACGCCCGCCGTGCCGTTGCCGGTGATGACGGAGTCCTGGAGGATGATGCTGCCTTGAACGGTCGATTTGACGAGGACGCCGCCCTTGGCGTTGGCGTCGAGCAATGAGCGTTCGATCGCGCCGGTGGCCTTCTCGAAGTAGACTGCGACGCCCGCGGAGCCGGTGACGACGCTGTCCCGGACGGTGACCGAGGTCCCGGCGCGCCCGACCACCCCGGAGCCGAAGTCCTCGCCGATGGCGCGGGTGCCTTCGACCCGCGAGGACGCGAGGACGAGACTCCCCGATTCCACTTCGATTCCCGCCCGGGCGGCGTCGCTAATACGGACCCCTTCGAGGGTCAGCGCAGCGCCTCCCACGACCCGGACGGCCGCCGTCTCGGGCGCCGGGCTCTTCAGGATGATGCCGAGTGCGTCCGGCGATGGCACTTGGAGGATGATGTCCGCTGATTCGGGAGCCGGCCGCTTCAAGATGATGGCGGCGTCGCCTTCACGAGGCGCTTGCAGGATGATCCCCTTGCTCTCATCGACGAGGCCGACGATGCGCACGTCGCGGCCGATCTCCAGCGTCTCCGCGTAAGTGCCCGGTGCGACGGCGATCGTGGCGCCGGCGGGCGCGGCGGCGAGGGCCTCGGTCAGGGTCGAGTACGGCGCCGCCGCGCTGCCATCGGGCTCGTCGCTGGAGCAGGTCGTCGCGACGTGGATGGCCTCGCCCTCGACCTGCGGGTAGCGGGACTCCGTGCACCCGGCCGTTCCCGTGGGGCTGCCGTCGCTCGTGCTTTCGTCAGTCGCGCACCCCATGCCGAGACCGAGTAGCCCCGCCGTCATCCAGTTCCAGCCCGTCATCCGTCGCATTGGCACTCCCAAAGTCGGCCGGCTCAGCCGACGACCATTCGCCCTTCATGGCACGACGGAAGGTCACGGGCCGGCAACGTACTGTCAAGGTCGATGCGTGCGACCTAAGGAGATCCCTAGGTGCACCCAGGACGGGGAGCGCCTGAAACGGTGAGCGGTGATTGAGTCTGTTGAGCATGACTTAAGATCGGCGTACGATCCCAAGTCATGCTTCCAAGAGCCCTAAAACCGAGTCGTTCCAGCAGCTTCTTCCTCATCGGTCAGCGGGGGACCGGCAAGTCGACCTTCCTCCGACGTGCCTACTCGGCTGACGAAGCGGTCTGGATCGACCTCCTCGACACGGACACCGAGGGCCGCCTCGCTCGCCGGCCGATGGCTCTCGCCGATCAGCTCGAGGCCGTCCGGGTGTCCGATCCGGCGCGTCGGTGGGTCGTCATCGACGAGGTTCAGAAGGTGCCGAGTCTCCTCGACGTCGTCCACCGCGAGATCGAACGAGGGCACTTCCTCTTCGCCCTCACTGGTTCAAGCGCGCGCCGTCTGCGCCGCGGGGGGACGAACCTCCTGGCCGGCCGGGCCTTCTCCTACGCCATGTTCCCGCTCACCCACCGCGAGCTGGCCGGCGCGCTCACGCTTGAGGAGACGCTCCGATTCGGCAGCCTGCCGCGGCTCCTCCACCTCACCGCCGAGGCCGACCGCATCGAGTTCCTGCGAGCATATGCCGCCACCTACTTGAAAGAGGAGATCGTCGCCGAGCAAGTGGTCCGCAAGATCCCGCCCTTCCGAGCTTTCCTCGAAGTCGCCGCACAGAGCTCGGGCAAAGTGGTCAACTATAGCGCCATCGCCCGCGACGTCGGGAGTGACCCCGTCACCGTGAAGTCGTACTTCGACGTCCTGGTCGACACCCTCATCGGCTTCACCCTCGAACCCTGGCACGAGTCGGTGCGGGTGAGGCAACGCACGGCGCCCAAGTTCTACATCGCGGACCTGGGCGTTCGAGCGGCGCTCGCAAGACGCCTCGAGCAGCCCGTCACGCCGAGGACGTACGCCTTCGGTGACGCGTTCGAACACCTCGTCATCGCCGAGACCATCCGCCTCGCCAGCTACGCCCGCCGCGACTGGACCTTCGCCTACCTCCGCACCAAAGACGACGCCGAGATCGACCTCATCATCGACCGCCCCGGCCTGCCGCGCGCCTGCATCGAGATCAAGTCCACGGACGTCGTCGACCCCCTCGCCGCCAACAAGCTGGCGCGCATCGCTCGAGACATCCCGAACTCCGAACACTTCCTCCTCTCCCTCGACCCCGTGCCGCAGGTCATCGCGGGCGTCCGATGTCTACATTGGACTGACGGGCTCGCGGCGCTCGGGATCTGACAGGTTAGCCGGGCGGGGGCACCGGTGGGCCAGCGCCGGGGGCGATTCGGCGGTAGCAGCAGCGGTAGGGGTGGTCAGTGCCCCCGTCAACGGGGTCGCCTGCTAGACCACATTCGCCCTTATCGAATAGCATGGCTGCGCCAGCGTAGCCGCCGAGACCGTTTACAAGCTCGGACGTGAGTTCGGGCAAACCAACTCCCCCGGCCAGAGCCGGTGGGTTCTGGCAAGCAAAGCTGTACTCGTCCGCCGTGCAAACGTGTCCCCCGCTCTCTCCACAGTAGATGACGGCGTTGCCCCAGTTATCGAGTGCTCTCGGCGTCGACTCGACGCAGAATTCGCCTACAGCAGTGGTTCCGGGTGGACAATCCGACAGCGCTTGAACCCCCGTCTCGATGTACGCCACTCGATTGGAGAGTTCTTCCAGTGTGGCCGGCATAGTCGACAATGCGGTGAGTTGGGTGTGTAGGCGTTCGAGCGTGGCGAGGACAGTGCCTGCGGGCAGAGTCGCTCCGGTAACCTCTGTCCCCAGAACGCTGACGATGGCCGGCTCCTCCGACTCAAGGGTCCCAACCCGTTTCGTAAGCGCGTCGTTCTCCACTTCTAGCGTCGCCACTCGGGCCGCGAGCGCTTCTCGGTCGGCCTCGAGAGCAGTAAGGCGTTCCAGAACGACCTCAAGCTGCGACTCCTGTTCCGTCAGGGTGCCGTCGAGGGCCTCTCCGAACGTTTGAACGTTGGCGGCTTTGCGTGCCGTGGTCGAGGCGTCGAAGGCCAGTTCGGCGGCCGTCGCCGGTGCGTCCGAGCCAGAAGAGCCACACGCCGCCATGAACGTCGCGGCCAATAGAAATCCACCCCACCTCGTCATCGTCGTTCCTCCCGGAGCCATGTTGAGGCGCCAGTGTAGCGAACGACGGGCTGGAGTCGACCGGGGCGGGGCCGCGCATGCTCACGACGGCGAACGGGGCGTTCAGCCGGGCGGGGCCACCGGGGGCCCGGCGTCGGGGGCGATTCGGCGGTAGCAGCAGCGGTAGGGGTGGTCGGTGACATTGTCGTCCACCGGGTTCCCGGCGAAAGCGCACAAGCCCCCAGTGTATAGGATTGGCGCGCCCGCGTAGCCACCGGGTCCCATGACCAACTCGGCTGTCAATTGTGGCTCTCCATTTCCGCCCATGAGTGCAGTTGGGTGCTGGCATGCGTTTACATACTCGTTTGTGTCACACATGTGGCCCCCACTCTCTCCGCAGAAGAAGACCGCATTGCTCCACAAGTCCGCTGGCCTCGGCGCCGAGTCGATGCAGAACTCCCCCACTTCGGTGGTTCCGGGGGGGCAATCCGAGAGCCCTTCAACCTCAGCTTCGACGCCCGCTACTCGATTGGAGAGCTCCTCCTGTGTGGCTGGGACACTCGACAATGCGGTGAGAGCGCTATGCAGGCGTTCCAGCGTGGCTAGGACTGTGCTGGCGGGGAGAGTCGCGCCCGTAACCTGCGTCCCCAATACATCGACGACGCGCGGCTCCTTCGCCTCAATGGCCTTGAGGCTCGCGGTGAGTGCGTCGTTCTCTGTCTCAAGCGTCGATACTCGGGCAGCGAGCGCGTCTCGGTCGGCTTCGAGTGCCGCGACGCGTCCTAGAACGGCCGAGATCTCGGACTGCCGTTCCGTGAGGGCGCCGTCGAGGGCTTCACTGAACGCTTGGACGGTCGCCCCTTGGCGGGTGGTCGTCGAGGCGTCGAAGGACAGCTCGGCGGCCGTGATCGGTGCGTCCGAGCCGGAAGAGCCACACGCCGCCATGAACGTCGCGGCCAATAGAAATCCACCCCACCTCGTCATCGTCGATCCTCCCGGAGCCATGTTGAGGCGCCAGTGTAGCGAACGGCCGGCTGGAGTCGACCGGGGCGGGGCCGCGTGTCGTGACGGCGGCGAACGGGCCGTTCAGCCGGGCGGGGTCACCGGGGGCCCGGCGTCGGGGGCGATTCGGCGGTAGCAGCAGCGGTAGGGGTATCCAGTAAGATTGTCGTCTACTGGATCTCCGGCCAGTCCGCAGTCCGTTCGGTCGAATAGCATCGCAGCGCCAGCGTAGCCGCCCGGGCCCATTACGAGCTCCGAAGTGAGTTCCGGAACTCCGTCGCCTCCCGAAAGAGCTGGTGGGTGATGGCATGCTGCACTATACTCATTTGCCGTGCAAATGTGGCCGCTACTGACGTCGCAGGCTATTACTGCATTGTACCAAAAGTCTGCGGTTCGAGGGGAAATCTCGATACAAAACTCCCCGACAGCGGTCGTTTCAGGTGGACAGTTGGACATTGCGTCCAGGTCCCCTTCGAGACCAGAGAGTCGGTCTGCGAGTTCCTTCTGCACGCCAGGGAGACTTGACATGGCCACTACGTCTTCATGCAATCGCTCCAGCGTAGAAATGATCGTGCCTGCGGGCAGAGTGATCCCACTAACCTCTGTGCCTAACACATCGACGGCCGGCGGTTCCTTGCTCTCAACGAGTTCGAGGCGCTTGGTGAGCGCGACGTTCTCAGTCTCGAGCGTCGCTACTCGAGCGGCGAGCGCGTCTCGGTTCTCTTCGAGCGCCGAGAGGCGTCCCAGAACGACCTCAAGCTGGGACGTCTGTTCCGTGATGGCGCCATCGAGTGCTTCCCCGAACGCTTGGACAGTCTCGCCCTTGCGGGTGGTTGTCGAGGCATCGAAGTGCAGAGCGACGGCCGTCGTCGGCCCGCCCGAGCCGGAGGCGCCACACGCGGCGATTAGCGCCGCCGTTGTCAGAAGACCACCGAATCTCGCCATTGTCTGCCCTCACGGAGCTACGTTGAGGCTCCAGTCTAGCGGAAAGCCAGGCAAAGTCGATTGCACGGTGGGCGTGGGGGCGCCGGGCACTGCGGCAACTACCCTCGCGGGCAAAACCGCTGCGTTCGTGCCGTAGTTGTGGGAACCCTCAACCTGTACCCGTTCGATGAGCTCAAGGAGGTCGCCCTTCAGGTTCTGGCACGGCGAGGTCGTGGCGGAGCAGAGCGCACTGGGCTGCGATAGGGTCAGCGGGGCCGTGCAGGTCGATCCGAGCTGCGGGTTCGGGTAGGCCGTCTTCGACCCGAACGGCTTTGCCGGGAGGACGAAGCAAGTCGACGGGGTCGGTGCGACGAAAGAGAGGTAGCGCTTCGTCTTGGCCGGTATCAGCAGGGCGCCGTCGGTCATCGGGAGGACGGGTGAATCGGTGCCATAGCTGGATTTGGGTCGCCATTGCGTCAGCATGTCGAAGCTTCGGCTGTACGAGGGTTGAGTGCCAATGGCGGCGCATTGGGTGCCGACCCGGCACAGGCCCACGGCGCAGGTCTGCGCTACGCAGCTCTCAAGCACGGTCGTTGTCGGCAGTCGTCGTGCGATGTCGCGGGTCAGTCGGACGGTTCCGGCGAGGTCGACGGCGACGGGCAGGTCCACTCCGTATGGGTTCTCGACTTCGACGTGCAGGACGCGAATGCCGCCAAACGTCGACCACGGGGCTGTGGGATTTACTGAGAAAGCAGACGAGAGCGCACCCGCCGTGCTCAGGCCGGCTAGGTCTGGTGCGGCTGCACCCGTCATGACGGTCGTTCGCATGGGTGATGGGAGCAACTTCACTTGGATGGGTATGGTGCGCTCGAACATATTTCCTGCGCGGTCCACGGCGGTCAGTCGAATCTTTGTGGGCCACTTCGACGCGGCGGAGACCGTCGAGTCCGTCAAGTAGTACGGGGTTAGGGGCACGCCTCCGACCACCAGTCCGGATGAAATCGCTGGGATCATTGGTCTTTCGTTCAGGATGGTCGCGCCGGAAAGCCCTATGGTGGAGTACGAAGTCATGACCAATCCCCGGTCGTCGGCTGACCCGACGGCGAGAAACGGAATCTGCGTCATATTGAGCGACTCCCCCGGCTGGAACGAGGTTAGGTGACTCCATCTAGATACCAGCGGGCAGCCTCCGGCCTGAGTACAGGATGTTTCGCTGAATGCGACCGAGCCGATATTGCCTCCAAGTATTGGAGGACTACCTGCGAGAAGAACCGTGGTGTTCGAGTGATCTGCGGCCGTCGTCGGCAAAATCACAATCGTGGGAGGCACATTGTCGAAGTGAACCGCCGAGATGCCGCTCTGCGCCGTGTTGCCGAGAGCGTCCTTGCACGTGGCTTGGATGAAGTCGACCTCTTCGCCCGAGAGCGTCAGTGCGGCGGCGTATGAGCCGCCTTGGAAGGCCGCCGGGAAGTCTTGATGTATCCCGCCGTCGAGGGTCACGGCGACCTGCTGGATGCCGGTGTCGGTGCTCTCGACGCGAACGACCTGCGCTGGGTCTGAGGTCCAGTAGCCGTCGGCGGGATCGGTGAGAGTGCAGGTCGGTGGGGTCGTGTCGGCGCGAAGTGTGACGGACTCAAGGAGCTGGACGTTGCCGAGGGTGTCCGTGGCTCGGACCTCGTAGACCTTGGGGGTGGTGACTGGGACGTCGCTCAAGGTGGCGGTGGCGGTCACGGTCCCGTCGTGACTCGGCTTCAAGGTCGCGATGACACTCCCGAACTTGACCTGGGAGACGCCGGCGGGGTCGGCCACGACGGCCGTGACCGAGGCGGTGGTGGATGCGACCCAGCGCACGCCGGACACCAGCACCGAACCGGCGACGGCCGTGGGTGTCGTGAGGGTCGGGGCGGTGTTGTCCACGGTGTAGCTCGCGGTCTTCGAAGCGCTGTTACCCGCGTAGTCGTCGGCGTAGATGGCGACGGAGTACGACATCGCGCTCCCGGGGATGGTGAAGGTCGCTGAGGCCGGGCTCGGGAAGGGGGGACCGGTCGGCGTCACCACCTCCCCGCCGTCGCTGAACTTGAGCTTCGCGAGGCCCGACAGCGCGTCGGTGAAGGTGGCGCTCACCATGAATGTTCCGGAGCGCACGAAGCTGCCGCTAGCGGGGATCACGGTGGGGATGGTGGGTGGCACGAGGTCGACGCCCAATTCGAGGACGGGCGAGCTCTGTGTGTTACCGAGGCGGTCGCGGCAGATGGCCATGAGGTGGTGGCTCGGTCCGCTGAGGTTGGCCCAGCCGAGGTACATATTCGGAATGTATACCCCTTCCGCGAGCATGGCGGGCACGCCGGTGCTGAGGACGCCGTCGACGTCGAAGTCGATCCCGTCGGCCCCGACGCCGGTGTCTTCGAATTGGACGTGAACACCGAAAGGGCCCGTGACGTTGCGCCACTTCTTCTGGTCGCTCGGGTACTGCAGCTCGCAGGTGGGCGGGTCCGCGTCGACTCGTAGGACGAGCTGAGCACTCGCCGTGTTACCGACGCCGTCCGTGGCGCCGACGGTCACCGTCAGTGGCTCGGAGCCGACCGGCACCGACGCTTCATAGGCGCCGCCCTGGAGGGCGGCGGGCTTGCCGCCGATGGTGACGGCAGTCACGCCGGAGCCGAGGTCGGTGGCGGGCAGACGAATCAGCGCGAGCGGGCCGCGTACCCAATACACACCGGCGAGCACCACGGCGCCGTCCACGTCAGGCGAGCCCAGGACGGGCGGGGTGCCGTCGCGGCGCAGCGTAATCCGCTTCGAGGTCGCGTTGCCGACGGCGTCGGAGGCGAGGACGTCGACCCAGAACTCGCCGTCGGCCTGGAGCGGCGTCGTGAACGCCGCCTGCCACGCGCCACCCTGCTCGGTGGCCGCGATGGCTTCGGCGCCCTGGCGACGTACGCTGACCGCGCCGAGCGCGCCCGCATCGGTGACCTTCGCGACCACCAAGCCGCCGGCCGGGGAGACGAATGCGCCCTCCGCTGGGGAGAGGACCTGGATGACGGGTGGGAGGCTGTCCCGAGTCACGACCACGTGCGCGGACTCCTGGCCGTTCCCGAGCGCGTCGCTGCATCGAGCCCACAGGTCGTTGGGTCCCTCGACCAGGCCGCTGACAACGAGTGAGGTGGTCGGTCCGGCGGCCTGGGGGCCGGCGGCGAGCCCCGCGCGGAAAGGCACCGCGTTGGCGCCGCCCGCAAGGTCGTCTTGGGTGTGGATCACGAGGTCCACGTCGTCTTTCGCGACCGTCGTGGGGCCGAGCGGTGAGACCAGGGTGCAGGCCGGTGGGGTGTCGTCGACGCGTAGCTCGAGCGAAGCGTCGGTCCGGTTCCCGACGGTGTCTTCGAGCGCTACGATCAGCTCACCGCCGGGCGCGGCGACGTTACGCTGAGCCACATATGCGCCGGCTTGCAGCTCGGCCGCATCGCTCGGTCCGGGGAGCCCAGCGTTCGGGTGGCCGATGCGGACGTGGGCGATGCCGGCGGGCACATCGGCCGCTGACACGGCGACCGCGACGGCGCCGGAGCGCACGGCGACCTCGCCGCCTGGGAGGACGATGCCCGGCGTCGCGGTGAGCCCGGTGATAGCTGGAGGAGCGAGGTCGACCGCGAGGTCCAAGTCGAGGTCGCCCGCGCTCCCCGCGCGGTCACGCGCCTTGATGTGGAGCCGAGCGGGCCCGCTCTGCGTCATCAGGGCCCCGAAGCCGGGGATGACCGCGCGATAACGCCCGCCGCTGAGCGCGAGCGCGACCGGCGTCCCGGCTGGGCCGAAGCCGAGCGTCTGCGGCTCGGTGGTGACGGTGAGCTCGGGATCGACGTCATCGACGCGGCAGGACAGCTCAAAGGGCGCGGCCCCGATTACCGCGCCAGTGCTTGGGGTGCAGTCGCTCACGACTGGGGCGTCGAGGTCGCGGTGCACGAGGACGGCCGAGGACGCGAGCGCGTTACCGAGGGCGTCCTGGCAGAGCAGGGACACGAAGGTGCTGCCGGGCGGAAGTGGGCCGGCGAGGACGTCGAAGCTCCCTTCCGGGGCTGACGTCGCAGGCCCGACCGCGTCGCCGAGCACGACACGAATGGACACGCCTTGCGCTCCGTCGTCTTCGGCCGTCGCTTTGAGGGTCAGCTCGCTCGCTTTCGTGTAGCCACCGGCGTCCGGTGCGTCGAGCTGGCAGGTCGGGGGCGTGGTGTCGCGGGCGATCCAGACAGCGCCGGAACGTTCGTTGCCGGCGAGGTCCCACGCCAGTAGTGGGATGGAGATGGGGTTCGTATCGGCGGTCTGGAGGTCCACGAGCGCCTGATACGAACCACCTGCGAGCGCCGCGGGGACGCCGCCCACCCGAACGCCGCCTACAGCGCCGGGCGCGTCGAGCAGCGCCACCCGGACGGTCGCGACCGGCTCCCTTACGTAGTGTACGCCGCTACGGACGACGGCGCCGACCACGTCCACGGCGCCAAATACAGGCGCTGAGGCGTCCTTCTCGTAGGAGATCTGCCCTTGGGTGATGTTTCCCGCGAGGTCCTCCACGCGGTACTCGACAGTGACGAGCCCGTCGAGCTCCGCGAGAGGAAGGTCGAGATGAAAACGCCAGTCGCTATAGGGAGTTCCCTCGTCGACGAGTGTCGCAGGGAGGAACTCGCCGCCGTTCGTGCGCAACTCGGCTCGTGCGACGCCGCTCTGCTCCGATACGCCGAGCTCGACCGGCGCGACGTTGACGTTCAGGTGGGCTCCGTCCGCGGGGTCGATGGTCACGAGCGGGACCTTGCGGTCGACGCGGATCGGCACCGGCGCTGAGCTGGTGGCGTTCCCGAGGGCGTCCGTGCAGCGTGCGCGCAGCTCGGTGTCGCTCGCCGGCAGCAGGACCGTACTCTGATAGGCATTGCCGATCACGAGCGCGGGGGCCGCTGATAGCCCGCCTTCGATCACGACGCTCGCGACCCCGACGCCGGCGTCCATCGTCGCGCCGTCTACGATCAGGCTCGACGCGGCGGTCCAGCCGCTCCCCGGGAGGGCGTTCAGGGTGCAGGTGGGCGGGGTGAGGTCGCGGCCGAGCTCCAGGCTGAGCTGGGCTTGGTTCTGGACCGGATCGTTCGCGGCGACTGTGACGACGTTCAGGTCGCCACCGGCGACCGGGACCAGCGCGGACCAAGTGGCGCCGCTCGGGGCGGCCGGCACGCCACCGACGTCGACACTCGCGATGCCGTTGGCGTCGGCGACGTGGACGCGGATCGCGGCCTCCGTGGCGGCCGTCCAAAAGCGCCCCGGCACTGGCGAGTCGATGGCACCGAGCACTTCGACCTTTGTGATGAGCGGCGGCGTCCCGTCGCGGACTGCGCTGGCGCTCTCAAGCGTCTCGTGTCCGGCGGCGTCGCGGGCGCGCACGTCGAAGGCGAAGGCGCCGTCCGACGGCGGCGACGTGAGCTCGACGCGGTGGCGACCGTCGTCGAGCGGCGCCGCATCGAGCCACGCGCCGCCGACGCTGCGTACGTCGACGCTGACGGGGCCGGCCGGGTCGTCGGCGGCGACCAGGACTTCAAAGGTCGTCGGGCCAACGAGCCCCTGATCGGCGGGAGCGAGCACGTCGACCGTTGGGCCGCTCAGATCAACGATGACGCTGACACTACGGAGAGTGGCGTTGCCGGCGAGGTCCGTCGCTTCGAGTTCGAGCGTGTGTGGCCCTTCGGTGAGCGTGGTGTCGAAGCGGTAGACGCCCAGGGGGAAGGGGACGGCGACGGGCGCGCCCTCCGCCGGGCCGACGAAGAGCGCGGCGAGGCCGCTCCCGCTGTCCGAGACCGTACCATCGAGGCTCAGGTCGACAGATGACAGCAGCGTGGGGCCAACGGGGGGCGCGCCGTCGAGATTCACTTCGAGGGCGGGCGGCGTGGTGTCGAGGCGGACGACGCGTTCGAGGTGCGCGGTGTTGCCGGCGCGATCGGTCGCGCTGAGGACGAGGGTGAGCTCGCCGTCGTCGTTCAGGGCAGCCGGCACCGTGACTTCGTAGGTGCCCGAACCGAGGTCGATCATGGGCGCGGGCCCGAGGAGGACGCCCGTGAGTTCTACCGCCGAGAGGCCGCCGGGATCGGTGGCGCGGGCCCGGACTACGAAGTCCGAGGCGAGCGCTGCGCCGGATGCGGGGGTGGGTGGCTCGAAAGTGAGGGTCGGGGGCAGTGGATCGTAGGGTCCGCCCGGGCCGGGCGTGCCGCTGGGATAGAGGGGGCCGACGTCGGTCGAGACCAGGGTGCAGAAGCCGTCCGAGGAGGTCAGTTCGGCGGTCGTGAGGCCGGTCCAGCCATCCTGCGCGTCGTTCCAACGTTTCGCGGCTTCGGCGAGGCGAGTACGGGTGGGCTCGGCATCGAGGACGGGCCCGCTCGACCAGGCCGGTTGGCCGTGCTCGAGTCCGTCGAAGACGCCGTCTCGGATGTCTCTCCGGAGCGCTCGACTGAAGGCCACGAAGCTCAACGCCTCGCTGGCCTCGGGTGCGCTCGGGCCCGGCCGGGGCGTGCCGCTCGCCGCGAGAGTCTCTGCCCAAACCTCGTGGAGACCCATGTGGAAGAGTGTGACGGCGGCTTCTGGCGAGGGCCAGACGAGCGCTGCGCCGCCCCCACGGGGGGTCTCGGTCGCATCGAAGACGTCGGGGTGTATGTGCTGCGCGAAACGCTCGACGGCGAGCGATGTCGCGCGGTCCGGGCCTTCGAGATTACGGAGCGAGAGCGCGTACGACGTGCTGAGAGTCGTGAGCAGGTCGACCTGAAGCTCGCGTCCGGCGAGACTCGGGCCGAGGACGACGGTCGCGAACAGCTCGTCGGACTCGCCGAGACGTTCGTCTGCCAGAGTGATGGGGTTTCGGTATGTCGCCTCGGTGCCCGAGATTCGAATGACGATGCGCCCTTGAAATTCGGGCATCGGCATACCGAAGCGTCCGTCGATGTTTGTAATGGTCTCGCCGAAGGTCACGCCCCGGACCAGGTCGTCATACGCGAAAACCTCGACCTTGGCCCCCCGGACCGGCGCGCCTATCCAGGCCCGGCCGACGAGGGACGGCGCCGTCGTCTCGCTGGCGCCTTCACCGGGCGCGTCGACGGCGACGGCCACGCCTGCCGGGTCGCTGCAAGACGCCAGGAGGGCGCCCGCCACGAGAACCGGCCCCAACTGGAGCTTTGATCTCAACATGGACAGTACGAACGTGACGCCGCAGTCGAGGATTAGGTCCAAGTTGCGTTGGGGCGGCTCCACTGGACTGTGGGTTTCCAGGGGGGACGCAGGGGCGGTGGGCCGCGGACAGGCGGTCGTCAGGTGTGCTTCACATGTCGACGATAGTTCACACCGGGCAGGTTCTCGAAGTCGGCGTCCTGCGTCCAGACGACTCCCCCGACGGCGAGCGCCGTGGCGTAGACGATGCTGTCGGCCAGCGCGAGGCCGTGCATGCGCCCGACCGAGGCCGCACGGACTGCCAACGCCTCATCGAGCGGGACGATTCGGCCTTGCCGCATGTGCCCGATGACGCCCGCGATGAGGTGTGAATGCCCCAGCACGTCCAACCTCCGGACGACCTCTGTGAGGACAAGCGACGGCACGACCACGCTCTCGGGGGCTTCGATCGCTGTCGCGAAGAAGCTAGCGTTCGGACCGTCAGCGAAGTACTCGAGCCACGCCGAGGAATCGACTACCTCAGACACGATCGTCCTCTCGCGGGACGTCCGAATCGATGCCTCGCGCGATCCCCCGAAGCGCGGCCATTGGGCCGATCGGGACGAGCGTGATGCGTCCGTCGTGAATGATGATCTCGATCTTCTGACCCGGCTTTAGCGCGAACGACTTCCGAACGTCGGGCGGGATCACGACTTGGAACTTGGATGACAGAGTGACTGCGGGCATGCCTCACCTCGGTAACCATCATGGCATCGATCGGATGGTCGTTCAACTCGGCGGGGTCGCCACTCCTTGGCCGCCGAACTGATTGGGATGCAACGATCGCTCACGGCATCGGCATGATGCTCATCGAGTCGAGCCTCGCGATGACGGAGTCGCAGCGGGGGGCTCGGTTACAGTTGATGCCGAACCCGGTTGCGGCGTGGCGCCGGGACGTTTCCCAAGGAAGAGCTTCGAACTATGGCGCGGTCGAGGGTCGTCAGGTTACTCGCTGGCGAAGAACACGACGCCATCGAGCGACGACCACTCGCCCCCGTCGCCGAAGACGCGCTCGACGACGCCCGACTCCGCGTCGACCGCCAGGAGCGTCGTGGGGGAGTGGGCGTCGCGGAAGACGAGTCGCCGAGAGGGGCGGCACTCTTTGGGCAACGTCGTCAATGTCGACGTCTTCGCGTTCGGGCCGCGGCGGGCGAGGCCCGACAGCACGCAGAGCCCGCCGTTTCGGTGATAGCTCGGGCGGGTGTGCTCGAGCGCGTCGGTTCCATCGGCGTCGGTGGCCTCGGTCCAGCCGCCATCGAGCGACAGCGGGAGCCCGCCAATGAGCGTGCGCGAGAACGCGATGCCGTCGAGCGAAATCCAGCCGGGGCCGACGTCGCCGTAGCGATAGACGCGACCGTCCGGGAGGACGTCGACGCGGGTCGTACCACCACTCTTGTTGGCGGCGAAGGAGAGGCGGCCCGGTGGGCGGCAGGTCTCCGGGAGAAGGCCGAGCACTATCACGGCACCCTCCTTCGGTGAGATCAGCTCGGCTGTGCCTCGGAGCGCGCAGGTGTCACCGAGGATCGCGACCCCGATGGCGGTCGTGCCGTCGAGCGGTGCGCCCAGCGCTTCCACCTTCGCCAGTGGCTCGCCTTTCGAGACGGCGAACAGGATACCGTCGAGTGAGACGGGTGCCTCCGTGACCGGCGAGTTTGGGTCCAAGCGCAGCTCGCCGCTCGGCAGGACATCGACGCGGACGGAGCTACCGTGGGTGCTTGCCGCGAACACCAGTCGACCCGTTGGGCGGCACTTTTCGGGTAGGACGCCGATGGTGGCTCCGGCTCCCGCGATTGTGACTGAGCCGGAGAGCAGGCAACGACCGTCCGCGTGGGCGTGAACGCCCGGCTCTTGCCCCTCGATCGCGGTGACTTCTGCTGACAGCGAGATGGTGTCCCATTGCCAGACGTCGCCGTCCACGACGAGGGAGCAGTCGTCGCCGCTCCTCCCTTCGACGCAGAAGCACTTGCCGTACAGGCAGACGCCCTTGCCGCTGCAGTCGTTCGTGCAGGGAGACGGCTTCTCGCACGACTCGCCCTCGAAGCCCGGGTTGCAGAAACATTGACCGTACCGGCATTGCCCGTTCTTGGAGCAATTCGCGGGGCAGACTGCTGTCTTCTCGCAGGACTCGCCTTCATAGCCGGGCGAACAGAAGCACTTCCCGTAGAAGCACACCCCGTTGCCGGTGCAATTCGCCGGGCACGCCGTCGACTTCTCACAGGACTCCCCCTCGAATCCCGGATTGCAGAAACACCGACCGTGCCAACAGATGCCGTTCTTCGAGCACTCGGCCGGGCAGCCGGCGGACTTCTCACACGACTCGCCTGAGTAGCCGGGCTGGCAGAAACACTGGCCATGGAGGCAGACGCCGCGCTCGGAGCACGCGTTCGGGCAGCCGGTCGGCTTCTCGCACGACGTGCCTTCGAAGCCCGGGTTGCAGAAACACTGGCCGAAGCGACAGAGCCCGCAGCCGCTGCAATTGCTGGGGCACGGCTTGCCGATCGAGCAGTCGTTCGGGCCGAGTACGACGTCCTTGCCCGGCTTGGGCAGGGCCGTGAGCGCGCCCTCGGCCGTCGCGAGTCGCGAGGACGGTGCCGATTCGTCCCCGCCGTCGTCTTGGCTATTGGCGCCGCAGCCAAGGACGAAGGCGAGCACGGCGATGAGTCGAGCTGTGCGACCGAGACCGCTGGAGAGGGTATGGGGATTCGCCGTCATGGGACCTCCGAGGGTTTCGTCCTATCGAAGGGGTCGATACCACTCTGCCCGGCCGTACAGCAAGGCAAAGAAGCGCCTCACCGGTCGAGTGTTCCCAGCCGAGCTGGCTAGACCCTATCGGACTCGCGGCGGCGTCGGTCCTGCGCCATGAACGAAGCGGGGAGCCGTTCGGCGGTCGTGAAGTCGCGCGTGGCCACTCAGAGTTCGCGAACGACCCCGTCGACGAGGTCCCTGTCTGTGCGCGAGCAACGCAGTGACGCTCGGCAGCATCAAGTCGACGTGTGCCTTGCGAAGGCTGATGACGACGACGTAGCCTAACGGACATGTTCCCGCTGAACCCCACCCCACCGGAGAAGTTGTGCGACGCCGAGGGTCGGCCCTACTTCCTGTGGGACTCCGACATGACGCTAGCGGCCTTCCTCGAGCTGCTCGACCATGACGATCCGCACGTGCGGGCGCATGCCGTGGGCAAGCTCCTGCGGCAGGCGCGGACCGACGACGCGCTCACGTTCGTCACGCTCGAGGCCGTAGAGCGTGATTGGCCTCTCGTGCGCCGTCATCTTGGCCGACGGCGCGAGTTCTGGGAGTGGCTCCTGCCGAAGCTCGTGGGTCATGAACTCGACGCTTAGCCCGATTCAACTGCACGTGCTCGGTCTCCTCGGGCACATCATTCCCCGGTGGACGCTCACCGGCGGCGGCGCGCTCGCTGGGTTTCATTTGGGGCATCGAACCACGAAAGACGTCGACCTCTTCTTCCACGGCGAGGCCACGTTGGGTGACCTTCCGCGGAAGGTGCGCGGGTTGCTCACGTCGGCTGGGCTCAACGTCGAGTCCGTTCAGGAGGAGCCGGCCTTTTGTCGGCTTCGCGTCGTCTCCGCTGCCGCGGAGGTGCTCCTGGTGGACCTCGTCGCTGAACCTGTGGCCAATGCGACGACACCCGAGCGGAGAGATGTCGGCGGGACCGAGATCTTGGTCGACACGCCACTTGAGATCCTCGGGAACAAGCTCTGCGCTTTGTACTCCCGTTGGGAGATCCGCGACCTCGTGGACGTGAGGGCGCTGCTCGATGCCGGGGTGCCGCTCGAGGCCGGGCTACAGATCGCGGCGACGAAGGACGGCGGGTTTGGCCGCGCCGACCTGGCATGGGCGCTTCAGCGGATGAAGGTAGCGGCCCTCGCGGCTGCGGAGGGCTACGACGGGCCGACTCTGGCCGCGTTTGCGACGCGCCTAACGACGATGCTTCTGCAGGCGATGTCAGACTGAGTGCTGTGGGCGAAGGCCGGAACCTGGCCGGGCCGTCGGGTGAATCTGACCCCGTTGATCGAACGCTGTACTGGGCGCTTGCTGCTCCCGGTGGGGTCCGACGCCGCGGGTTCAGGGATCTTTCGGGCGTACATCTGTACGGCGTTCGGACCAAGCCTCACCCCCAAGAGCTTCGATGACCTCCGCAGGGCCGATGACGCGCGGGTGACTCCACGCGTTGGTGCCGCCGTTCAGGACGAAGAGCACCGCCTCGCGCGGCTGTCCAGCCAACTCCGGCACCCGTGCCGCGCGGGTCTCAAGGTCCCGTAAGAGGCCATCGACCTCCGACAATTGCGCCGTTCGTTTCGCCTCCGCGACAAGAAGCCGCTGACCATCCGTGTGGCGTGCAACGACGTCGAGCTCCACTGGGCCGGCCGGCGTGGACCCCCACCAACGGGCGGCCGGCTGGTAGTTGCCGGCGAAGCGGCCGAGCCTCGGGACCGACGCTCGGGCGAGGTCCTCCCAGACTGGACCGACGAACCCGGGGAATGTGCTTCGTACACGGGCGAGCACCAGGTCCAGGTTTCCTGCCTCAAGCTGTGAGCGGTTCGGCTCGACGAAGTGGAACCAGAATCGGAGGAAGGGGTCGGCGATTCGATACAGGGTCCGGCGCGTGTCGCGCTGGGATCGTTCGAACGGGACCTCGAGGGCGAGGAAGCCAACGTCGAGGAGGAGACGGATGGGCCTCGAGAGGTCCGATGATGGGACGCCGAGACGACCCGCGATCTCGCTCAGGCGATGGCAGCCCGCCCCGACCAGCGTCAGGATGCTCGCGGCGCGGCGGTGATCGGTCAGTTCATCGCGGAGCAGTCGCTCAGGCTCCCGGTGGAGTGGGCCTTGCGGATCCAGAATCTGTTCCGCCACGGCCTCCCAGAACGCTCGTCCTTGGAACAGCTCCCAATATCGCGGCACTCCGCCGATGACCGCCCACGCCTCGACAGCGGCCTCTGCCGTCTCAACGCTGAGCGCTTGAGCCATCCATCCGATCGACATGGGCGTCAGTCGAAGAAGCTCCGTCGAACGTCCGAAGAGTGGCTGAAGCGAGTCGAGCACGAGGCTGTGCATCATTGACTGCGACGAGCCACTAATCGCGATCGTCACGTTGCCCGAGGAGGTGTCGATGTGATTTCGGAGCACGCTCGGCAGCTCCG
>JADMJS010000702.1 GCA_018780435.1 Myxococcales bacterium | reverse complement strand
CGCTTCGGCGGCTTCACCATCCCGACCGACGACGACGGCCACGCCGACGAGGCCCAAGGCGAGTCGGACCCCTATCGCTGCGTCATCCCCTTCGACGCGATGCCGCAGTCGCTCAACCCGCCCGACGGCTTCGTCCGCACCGCGAACAACCAACCCGCGCCCATCGACGATGACGGCGACTCCGCCAACGACACCTGGTACCTCGGTGGGCCCTGGGAGTCCGTGCGCGCCGACACGATCCGGAAACGCCTCGAGGCGATCGTGGCCGCCGGCGACGCGACGGCCGCCGACATGTCGAGCGTGCAGGCCGACCGCCGTTCGAGCCTCGGTGGCTGGTTCACGCCGGCGCTCCTTGACGCCATCGACCGCGCCAAGACGGTCGCCGGGAGTGGCGCCGAGCTGACCGCCGAGGCGCAGCGCCTCGTGGACCTCTACAAGGCCAAGGCGGCGCGCTTCGACGAAGCGCGGAGCCGGCTCGCGGGGTGGACCTTCGACGCGCCGTCCGGTGTCGAGACCTTCTACGAAGCGCCGACCGATGCAGAACGCGCCGACGCCGTCGCCACCATGATCTTCAACGCGTGGCTCCCGCGCTTCGTACAGTCCGTCTGGGGCGACGAACCGAGCGACGACCTCTTCCCCTTCCGGCCCGACTACACGCGCTGGGCGACCATTCTCGCCTTCCTCGACGGCCGTGGCGCCGGAAACCCGAAGCAGCTCGCGAGCTGGGACGCCGAGACTGGAGAGTCGGTGTTCTTCGATCGCATCGGCACCCCGGAGAAAGAGCATTCGGACGAGCTGATGCTCGCCGCGCTCGGCGAGGCGCTCGATGCGCTCGAAGCGGCCCCGGCGGAGCCCGGTCACGGCGGCTTCGGCACGGCCGACATGGCGCAATGGCTCTGGGGACTCCGCCATCTCGTGCGCTTCGATTCGCTCATCGCGGCCGTCGGCAGCGATCCGGCGCTCGCCGTGTTCACGAGCCTCTTCTCGATTACGACCGACACCTTGCCGCTCGCAGACTCCTTCCCCGCGGGCGATCCGCGCAAGGATCTCGAGCACTTCCCGCGCGGCGGCGACAATTTCTCGGTCGACGCGGCCGAACACGGCGACGACGCCGAGGACTTCACCTACGACACGGGCCCCGTCATGCGCATGGTCATCGCGCTCGGGGACGAGACCAC
>JADMJS010000359.1 GCA_018780435.1 Myxococcales bacterium | reverse complement strand
GGTCTCCCCCGCCGTCGCCGCCGCCTCGGCGCGCTCCCGAGCTCACCTCGCTCAATGTGAAGGTCGACGCCGGCTTCCACGGGCTTCTCGCTCGGGTGCGAGCGATCTGTGCGCACGGGCCGACGGGGCGGGATCCGGCTCGCGTGCTCCGACGCGGGCTCGAGATGCTGCTCGAGGCCGAGGAGAAGCGGCGTTTTGGGGCGCCGCGGAAGGTCAAGCGGTGCGCGGAGGTGCCGTCGCCGGTTGAAACAGACGCTGCGATGACGGTGTCACAGGTCCAGGCGGCGCCGCCCGAGGTGACGGAGACCGTGGTGCCCTCGGGCGTTGTCGCGGAATCGGGCCCCACCGAGCCGCGCGAGCGAGAACACATCCCCGCCCCCGTTCGACGGGAGGTCTTCGACCGCGACGGCGGGTGCTGCACGTTTGTGGGCGACGACGGGCACGTCTGCGGGTCGCGCTTCGCCGTGCAGATCCATCACCGGGTCGCGTGGGCGCACGGTGGATCGAACGCCGCCGACAACCTCACCCTGCATTGCGGTCCGCACAATCGGCTTGTGGCCACGCGGGAGGGGCTCGGGAGACGTCCGCGCCGCAGCTCGCCGGCCGGTCCGAGGGATCGTGTCACTTGAATGGGTGGACTTGGGGACTTCGTGTCGTGCCGAGGTCGCGGTGGGTGAGATGGCGTCGCTCGCCGGGATCCCGCGCATCGATTAGGAGGGCGTGGCTGAGCCAGCCCTCTGTGGGTGAGCGTCCTGTCGTGCTCGGCCGTGTCCAGCGCTATCCTCGCCGTCCTCGCCGGGCGCTTCGCTTTGCCCGCCTCCGGGCGGCTGTGGATAGCGCTGGACACGACCTGCGCGCGCCAACGGTGGCCGGGTTGATTGGAGTTCCCACTGGATCCCGTTCAGGTGGACCCTCGTTCGCATGAAAATCTTTGAGAAATCGGCACGTTGGGCTTGACGGGTTATTGCCCCTTCAGAGAGAGCCCTGGGAACTCCGATTCGGGGTCGAGGCGGCGCGACGGTCGGAAGTTGGGCCGGAGGGGCTGTGGCGACGTTCGCGGAGGGCCTCTCGCGCAGCCTTTGTAGCGAGGGGCGTGCTGACCGAAAATGCGTCTAAAAACGGCGTGTTACACTCATTGAGCAACCCAAAGGAGGTCATCATGAGTGTCGCCGCTGCATT
>JADMJS010000142.1 GCA_018780435.1 Myxococcales bacterium | reverse complement strand
ACTTCTACACGCGGCGCGGCAAGGCGATGTTTCAGGCGGGGACGCTCTACCTCGATGGGCGCGCCTGCGACCTCACGCTCCGGGTCGACGACATGGGCAAACATGCCGCCTTGGCCGGCCTCAGCCAGACCTACCTCGCCTACTGCGAGTGTACTCGGAAGTCGACGGGCCAGAAGATGACCATCGCCGCCTGCTTCACCGGAGGCGACTCGGACTTCCTCATGGTCGGCCGGAACGGCGTCTTCTACGACCGCGCCGGGAACGACTTCGACGCGACCATCGTGAAGGTCGTCGAGAACCCCATCAGCATCCGGCAGGCCTTCTGGAGTCCCTACAAGCGGATCGGACGGCTCATCTCGGACCAGATCGAGAAGTTCGCGAGCTCCCGCGACAAGGCGATGCACGAGAAAGCGGCGGCCGGCGTCGAGGGTGCGGCCAAGACGGCGGACGCGCCGGCGCCAGCGGCGGCGCCGCCTGCAGCGGGCGCACCACCGGCCGACGCCAAACCCGCCGCCGCCTTTGACGTAGCCAAGTTCGCGGGCGTGTTCGCGGCGATCGGGCTTGCGCTCGGCGCCATCGGCGGCGCGCTCGCTGCCGTGCTCTCGGGCTTCATGTCGCTGCGCCTTTGGCAGATGCCCCTCGCGCTCGGCGGCGTGGTGCTCCTCATCTCGGGCCCGTCGATGCTCCTCGCGTGGCTCAAGCTGCGTCAGCGAAACCTCGGGCCGCTCCTCGACGCGGGTGGCTGGGCCATCAACACGCGGGCACGCATCAACATCCCCTTCGGCGCGACCCTGACGGCCGTCGCCGAGGTCCCGACATCGGCACTCGTCGCCATCGCGGATCCGTTCGCCGAGAAGAAGAAGCCGGTCTGGCTCTACGTCACCATTGCCGTGGTCATCGCGCTGCTCGCGCTCGCCTGGGACCTCGGCCTCTTCAAGCGCTGGATCGGCTGATCCGGTCTCTCGCTCAGAGCCGCCGCGCAAAGCGCAGCCCGGTGAACTCGGGCTTGTATAGCGGCGCGGCGGCGTCCATCTCCTCACGGCTCACGTAGCCGCGGCGCACCATCTTCTCGAAGACCCCGCGCATCCGCTCGACCCACCGCTCGTTCCACTGGCCATCGCGTGCCACGTAATAGGCGTGGACAGGGTAGGGCTTGATGGCCATGAGGAAGAGCCCTTCGGCGGCCGCCAGATCCTCGACTTCTTTGCCAAAATAGGCTCGGGCGGCCTTCTTGATCCCCCATATCTTGGGGCCGTATTCGATGCAGTTGAGGTACAGCTCGAGGATGCGCTCTTTGCTGAGCGACCGCTCGACTGCGGTGGCGATGACCGCCTCTTCGAACTTGCGCGCGATGTTCTTGGTCCGCGTGAGGAAGAGGTTCTTGACCAGCTGCTGCGTGATCGTGCTGCCACCATAGACGTAGCGCCGGTGTTTGAAGTTGAGCTTGAGGGCGCCTCGGATGAGGCTCTCCTTGAGTCCGCCGTGCTTATAGAAGCCGCCGTCTTCGGTGCCCATCGCGGCTTCGACGATGAAGCGGGGGATCTTCCGCATCGAGACCCAATTGCGCGTCCCGGGGCCCACCTTCGCGCCGACTGGTTCACCATTGACGACCGGCTCAAATTTGAAGCGCCGAGACAGCGACGCGAGCTTGCCGTCTACGGACATGCCCAGGGACGCTATCGTGCAGTCCGACAGCGAACCGCGCGTCTCGAAGGTGAGGTTCTCGGGGTCCTCGAGGTCGACGTCGAGGCGGGCTTCGAGCGTCGCGCGACCGGTCACGTCGAGGCGGCCCGTCGTCTCCAGCAGCGCACGCGGGACCGCGTCGGCGAGACTCTGGCAGTCCTGGTCTGGGACGGTGACCGAGACTTGAAAACGCGGCGTGCCTTGGAGCTTCTCAAGGTCGAGCGACACGGAGCCTGTCGCATTGCCGATGCGTGCGTTCGTCACCCGCGCGCTAGCGGTCCCGGCGCGACGATCCCACGCAAAGGCGAGGTCCGCGCGCCCTTCGATGGGGCCGACGGGCCCCTTGGCGATGCGCCAGTGCGAGAGTTCGAGCGCCCGCACGGCCACCTGCCCGGTGGCGGTAACACGGTCGCCCGTCTCGAAGTCGACGTCGAGGAAGAGGTCGGCACGGCTCGACTCCGGGATCGCGAGCACCCGGGTGACGCCCGTCGGGTCGAGCCGCGACCCGACGCCCGTGAGCGCCACGCTGGCGTTGCGAGGGCGGCCGGAGGACGTGAGCGTGACGCGCGCGTCCATCCAGGCGTCGGACTGGCTCCCGAGGGGGCCGAACTCGCCGGTGGCGGAGACGACGAGGTCACCGCCTTCGCCCTGACCGGTCCGTAGGAGCAGCGCCCGCGCGAGGCCGAAGGCGTGGCCATGTGCTTCACCGGTGAGGCCCACCGCCGACACGGCTCGGACGAGGTCACGTGGCGACCCGAGTGCGGCACGGAGGCACTCTGGGCAACGCGAACGAAGGACGAGAGCGTCACGTAATGCCTCACCGAGGTGCAGCGTGATCCGATCGGCGCCCGCGTTCCGTCCGAGCTCCGCCGGCAGTCGGTCGCTGACGAGGGTCCCACGCGCGCCGACGAGGTCGATGCGGGGGATGTCGAGATCGGCGTCGGTCTCGCCGGCGAGCACGAGCCGGACCGCGGTGAGGGTGCCCTCGACTGACTCGCCCTCGTCGCTGCGTAATGCAACGTCGATGGGCGCGATGGTGAGCGCGTGGCCGTCCCACGCCGCCTCGTCGACCCCGCCGACGTTCAGTTCAAAGGCGGCCCCCTGACCCGCGGCGATGACCCGCCGGCCGGCCAGCGGTGGACTGACGTGGATCCGTCCCCGCACGAAGGCCTCGGGCTGCCCGTCTCCGTGGATAGCGCGCTTCAGGCCGTCGAAATCGAGGATGGTGCCGTCCCCTTCTACCCGCTCGAGCGTCGGCAGGGCCGCCACGGCGCCCGGCCCGAGCGTCGCGTCGGCTCGCAGGTGCCGTGCAGCGATGTCGACCTCGAAGCGCAGGTCGGCCTGCGTCCGGGCGGTCTCAATTGTGACGTGAAAGGTGCGACCGCTGAAGAGTCGGTGAGCGACCGACTCGAGCTCGTCCTTCCGTCGACGGCTGCCGCCCGCGTTGGCTCCGGCCGCGCTCCCACGTCCAGGCGCCGTGGCGAGTCGGCGCACGAGCGCGTCGATGGACTCATCGAGCGCGCTCACCAGTCGGAGGTCACCGGTCTCAACGCTTCGTACGGTGTCGAGCGTAGTGCCGAAGAGGGCGGCCACCGGGCTCACGTGGACGCGGACGAGGTCGGTGGAAGCGGTGAGGGCGTCGCGTTCGCTCCACACCGAGACGCCGCGAAGCGTCGCGTTGAAGTCGGCTCCGAGCTCAAGTGCCTCGTAGGTCAAGACCAAGCCGCGCGCTGCCGCCGCGCCGTGCAAGCGGCGTTCGAGCTCGCGACGCGCGATGCCGGGGAGCGCGACGATCGTCATGACGAGAAGCGCGACGGAGACGAGGAGCAATGCGGAGGTGGCGCGCCCGATCCAGCGGTCCACGAGGCTCCTGGGCGCGCGATCGGGGCGCGCTCGGCGAGGGACACTGGGCTCGGGTGTGGAGGCAGCGGTGGTCATCGCCGAAGCCGCCAGGGCAAGAGGCGTGCCATCATCGACACGCGCCGTCGGCCCTGTAACGACCGGGACGGACGCCCTCCCGGTGCGGGTGTTCCTCCTGGGGCGTTGGCGCGGGCGTGGGTCGGTTGACACGGGGCGTGGGTCCATTGACCCGAACGGTTCGGTCCGAGTGGCGTCATTCCCTGGCCGTCACAAGGCGTCGTCGGGGCGGCCTCGCGCCGGGCTGTGTTGGCCATCTGCGGCGTAGTTTCTTAGCGTGGGATGGACTCGGCACCGCCCATGTAGGGGCGGAGCGCGCGTGGGATCCGGATGGTGCCATCGGCGTTCTGGAAGTTCTCGAGGATGGCCACGATGGTGCGACCGATCGCGAGGCCCGAACCGTTCAGCGTGTGCACGTGGCGCACCTTCTCTTGCGGGCCCGGTCGGTATCGAATGTCGGCGCGGCGCGCTTGGAAGTCCTCGCAGTTCGAGCAGGAGCTGATCTCCCGGAACTGATTCTGCCCAGGGAGCCAGACCTCGATGTCGTAGGTCTTGGCCGCGCCGAAGCCCATGTCGCCCGCGCACAGGAGCATGACGCGGTAGTGGAGGCCCAGGGCTTCGAGGACCGCGCACGCGTTCCGCACCATGGACTCAAGCTCGTCGCTGCTCGTCTCCGGCGTCGTGAGCTTCACCAGCTCCACCTTCTGGAACTGGTGCAGGCGTGTCAGGCCTTTGACGTCCCGGCCGTAGGAGCCCGCTTCCCGACGGAAGCAGGACGACCAGGCGGTGTAGTGCATCGGGAGGTCGTCGCCCGCGAGGATCTGCTCGCGATGGAGGTTCGTGACCGAGACCTCGGAGGTCGGGATGAGGAAGAGGTCGTCGGTCGTCCGGAACGCGTCGTCCTCGAACTTCGGCAACTGACCGGTCCCGACCATGGTGTGGCGAGCGACGAGGAACGGCGTGAAGACCTCGGTGTAGCCGTGCTTCTCGGTGTGGAGATCGAGCATGAACGACTGTAGCGCCCGCTCGAGCCGAGCGCCGGCGCCCCGATAGACGGCGAAGCGGGCACCCGAGATACGACCGGCGGCTTCGAAGTCGAGGATGCCGAGCGCTTCGCCGAGGGTGACGTGGTCCTTCGGCGTGAAGGCGAACTCGGGCCGCACTCCCCACGTGCGCACGAGGACGTTGTCGTGTTCGTTCTTGCCATCCGGCACCGACGCCTGCGGCCAGTTCGGGAGGTTCGCCAAGAAAGCGAAAATGGCCTCGTCGACCTCCTTCTGCGTGGCGGCGAAGCCGGCGATGGCGTCCGAAAGGGGACGTAAGTCCTCGCGCGCTTTGGTTTTGTCTTCCGCGGAGACGTCCTTGCGCTTGAAGATCTCCGACAGCTCGTTCTGCCGTACTTTGGCGTCGTCGTAGGCGCGAATGGCGGCGCGACGACGCGCATCGAGGCCGAGCAGCTCGGCGACGAGGGCCTCGCCGTCGAGCCCACGGCGGCTCCAGCGAGCGGCGGCGGCGGCGGGATCTTGCAGGACGATCTTCGGGTCGAGCATGTCAGGCTCCGGGGGCGAGTAGGGGACAGCCATCGAGCGACGCGCCCAGCGCTGTCCCTAGGCGCCCACCCAGGCACGCGGCGGGGGTGGGCTGGTTCGGGGGCGGGACTATAGCCCGATGGGCGCCGCTCGACTACCGCGATCCTTCGCAGGCCTCAGCGAAGTCGCCGCAGACAACGCGCGGCCTGTTCCTCTAATAGCCCTGCCAGGCCGAGACCACATGCCACTCGGCGGCGGGTGGCGGTGCGTCAGGCGCGGCGCGTTCGAGGCGCTCCCCGGTCGCGAGCTCACGGGCGCCTGTCCGTCGCCTGAACTTGACCAACGTCACGGCGGGCTCGAAGGGCGACGGGAGCGGCAGGCGCTCGATGTGGTCGAAGAGCCCGTTCCGCCAGCGATCTTCGCGGCGGAGGTGGGTCGCGCCGACCCAAACGGTCGACACGGAGGGCGCCCAGACGTCCCCGGATGCGGCGCCCGGCCAATCGCCCAAGAAGAGGGGCGTGGCCTCGAGCACGGCCGCGCTCCCCCAACCGGGCATCGACACACGACCGCCGCTCGGCACCATGCCGATGACCGACACAGGGCGCAATGACTCGGCGGGACCGCTGCGCGCCGGGACGTCGATGGCGCCACGGCCTGGCCGTATTCGAAAGGCCTCGCTCTGCACTGGGATTCGGTGGGGCCCACGGACGTCCGTGTCGCCAAGGGCCTTCGACGCGAGCGGGCCGCCGCCGAGAAGATCGCGCGGGTCGGCGACCCTCTCCGGTGTGGCTCGGTTAGCGCCCGGGGAATCGCCGCGATCGCCCGTGCCGTTCCGCCGACGCGGACCGTTGGGCAGGTACATCCAGCTGAAGAAGTGGGCGTCGACCCACACGCGTATGGCCCCGGGGACGGCGCGCCCGAGGGCGTCCGATGGAGGGCCGAGCGCGTCGAGCTCGGGGACCAATACCGCGTCGAGCTCGGTCGGGCAGACGAGGACCGTTCGGGAGCCCGTGTGGACGAGCGCCACGTGGTTTTGCTGCCACCCTTCGCTGTACCCATGAGCGGGGAGCGCACCGTCTCGACCGAGGAGGGTTCCGAGTAGCCCGACGCTCGCGCGGTGTTTGCCGATGAGCTCACCGCCGAGGCACTCCGCAGCGGAGTCCACCACGGCGCGGCGCAGGAGGTTCGCAGCGTCTGTCGGTCGGGCTCCGCGCCCCGGGAACGTCATCGCGGCAGTATTCCAGCCCGGGGGACCGGGCCGCAAGCGGCGCGTGGTCGAGGCGGCTTCCAGCTTCCTTGGGGTGGCGCGACACTCCGCTGGGCGCGGTCGACGCGGCTCGAGTCTCCTCGCGTCGTTTCATCAGCACCGGCTCAGGTCGGTTTTCCGCTTGGAGCGGACGGGCGCACGGTTTATAAGCGCGGGTCTACCCGGTTTGGCCCGCATCTTGGCCCTGATAACGGAGACAAGCGCATTGAGAACGCTGGCTTTCGGACTCTTCCTCGCTTGTACGAGTCTCCTCTTCGCGCCGGGCTGCAAGAAAGCCGACGCGCCCGCCGCGGCGGGTGCCTCGGCCACTGCCGGTACCAAGGGCACTGGGGATGGTGCCAAAGCGGGCACGCCGCCCGCGCCGGGCTCCGAAGCGAAAGCCACCGGCCCCACCTCCGGCAAGGTCAAGATCATCTCAAGCCTGCCCCGAACCGGCAGCGCCAACGCGCAGACGACCACCATCGTCAATGGCATCAAGATGGCCATCGCCGAGACGGGCGGAAAGGTCGGCGACTTCACGATCGAGTTCGAAGATTGGGATGACGCGTCGGCGAAGAAAGGGGACTGGGACCCCGAGGTCGAAGCGTCGAACGCGAGCAAGGCGTCCGCCGATCCGGACATCCTCTTCTACATTGGGACCTACAACTCCGGCGCCGCCAAGATCGCCATGCCGATCCTGAACCAGGCGAACCTCACCATGATCTCCCCGGCCAACACCTACACGGGCCTCACCAAGCCCGGCAAGGGAGAGCCCGGCGAGCCCGGCATGTACCGGCCCACCGGAAAGATCACGTACTTCCGGGTGGTTCCGGCCGACGACATCCAAGGGCCGCTCGGCGCCCGTTGGATGAAGGACATGGGCGGCAAGTCGGTCTACATCCTCGATGACCGCGGCCTCTACGGGAAGGGTCTCGCCGATCTCGTCGACGTGACCGCCCCGGAGCTCGGCCTCAAGGTGCTCGGCCGCGAAGGCATCGATCCCCGCGCGCAGGAATACCGCTCGCTCATGACGAAGATCAAGGCGCTCGCGCCTGACTTCATCTACTACGGCGGCACGACCCAGACCAACGCCGGACAGCTCCTGAAGGACATGGTCGCGGTTGGGCTCGAAGCGAAGTTCGTCGTCCCCGACGGCTGCTTCGAAGAGGCCTTCATCTCCGCGTCCGGCCCGGAGAACGCCGCTGGCCGCGCTTTCCTCACCTTCCCCGGCGTGCCCGCGGACAAGCTCACCGGCAAGGGCGCGGAGTTCGTGAAGAAGTACCAGGCGACTTACGGCGCCATGCCCGAGGCGTACGCCGTCTATGGCTACATGTGTGCCCGCGTCGCCCTCGACGCCCTGAAGCGTGCGGGCGTCAAGGACCGCGAGGCCGTCCGCGCCGCGACGGCCGCCTATGCCGACACGGACGGCCCCCTCGGGAGCTGGAAGTTCGACGAGAACGGCGACACGACGCTCATGCAGATGAGCGGTAACACCGTGAAGGACGGGAAGTTCGAGTTCGTGAAGATCCTCGAAGGTGGCGTGGCCGCCGCCGCCACGGGCGACGCGGACGACGAGTAGTCGGCCGTGAGTCCGGGCCCGACTCGGGCCTCCCATCTCCTCTCTCCTCGTCCGGCATGCCAGGAAACGACGCCGAGTGGATCTCCTTCTCCAGCAGCTCCTGATCGGGCTCACCAACGGCATGGTGTTCGCCCTGATCGCCCTCGGCTACACGATGGTCTACGGCATCCTGGAGCTCATCAACTTCGCCCACGGCGACCTCTTCATGTTGGCCGCGTTCTTCGCGCTCACGCTCATCGGGCTGATCGATCCCGGCGCGATGGGCGGTCCGATGCTCGTGGTCTCGCTCCTCGGCGTCGTGTTGCTTACGGCCGCCTTCGCGGGCGGACTGAACTGGTCGGTGGACCGCCTCGTCTACCGCCGCCTTCGAAACGCCCCAAAGCTCGCCCCGCTCGTCTCCGCCATCGGCGTCTCGTTCATCTTCCAGAATGTCGGTCTCTTCTGGGGCGGGCTCCCGATGGACGTGATGGGTGGCGGCACGGCGGCCGCGGCCCCCAAGGCCTTCCCGAACCTCATCCCGGACACGAACCTGTTCGGTGACGGCGGCCTTCGCTTCACGGTCAAAGATCTCGTGGTGGTCATCAGCTCTCTCGTGGTCATGGGCGCGCTCTTCGTGCTCGTCCGCCACACGAAGCTCGGCAAGGCGATGCGCGCCACCGCGCAGAATCCAACGGCCGCCCGCCTCATGGGTATCGACGTCGATCGCGTCATCGGCGCGACCTTCCTCATCGGCGGCGGGCTCGCGGGTGTCGCTGCGGTCATCTACGGCCTCTACATCAACACCATCAGCTTTCAGTCCGGTTACCAGAACGGTCTCTACGCGTTCACGGCCGCCGTGCTCGGCGGCATCGGCTCCATCCCAGGCGCGGTCGTCGGCGGGCTCGTCATCGGCGTCGTGAGGTCCATTTCGGACCAGTTCATCGGCGCCGAGTGGCAACAGGCGGTGCTCTTCTCCATGCTCATCCTCATCCTCGTCTTCAAGCCGACTGGCCTCCTCGGCAGCTCGGCCCGGGAGAAGGTATGAGCCGCGAGTTGACGTCCAGCGTAGACGCAGCCGGCGCCCTCCCGGTCTGGTCTCGGCTCCGGAGCTGGGAAGGCGCGGCGCTCCTCGTCCTCCTCGCGCTACCGATCATCCCAGGCGTCACCGCCTTCATGGATGGGCTCGGGATTCAGCTCGAAGGCCAGCTTGCCCGCATCTTCATCTTCGCGCTCCTCGCCCTCGGCCTGAACTTGCAGGTCGGACAAGCCGGTCTGCTGCAGCTCGGGATCGCGGCGTTCTTCGCCATCGGCGCCTACACCTGTGGCATCCTCACCGTCGACAAGTACCCGTTCCAGCTTGGGTTTTGGGGCGCGCTGATCGCCGCACCCCTCGTGGCCGCCATGGCCGGCCTCGCGCTGGGAGCGCCGACGATTCGGCTCCGGGGTGACTATTTGGCCATCGTCACGTTGGGCTTCGGCGAGGTCGTCCGTGTGGTCCTCGTGAACCTCGAGAACATCACGGACGGTCCGCGCGGCCTCAACCCGATCCCGCCGCCGCTCCTGCCCGAGTGGCTCACGCCGAGTGGCCTTGGGCCCGTCGAGACGCGCACTCGCGTGCTCTACTACATCTCGCTCATCATCCTCGCGGCCCTCGTCGTGGTACTGCGAACCCTCGAGCGGCTCCGAATCGGGCGCGCGTTCGTGGCGCTGCGCGAGGACGAGCTCGTCAGCGCGTGTATGGGCATGAACCCCGTCCAGACGAAGCTCGCGGCCTTCGCGGCGGGGGCTGGGCTCGCGGGGCTGGCCGGCGCGCTCTACGCCACCAACCTCGCGTCGACGGCCGACCCCTCGAACTACGACTTCAACCTCTCGATCATGACGCTCTGCGCCCTCATCATCGGCGGCCTGGGCTCCATTCGTGGCGTGCTCCTGGGTTCCTTCGTGCTTCTTGCCTTCGACAACGTGCTCTCGCCGATGATCACGAAGTGGCTTCAGGGCGACGACGCCGCGGGCGGACCGACGAACGTCCTGACCAGCTTCTCGAACTGGCGTTGGATCATCTTCGGGACAGCGCTCGTCCTCATGATGCGCTTCCGTCCGAAGGGGCTCTGGCCCGAGTCGGCCGAGGACCGGGCCGCCGGCGCGAGGCGCAGTGCATGAGCGGTAAACATCTCCTGGAGGTGGAGGGCCTCACGGTCCGTTTCGGTGGCCTCACGGCCGTCGGCGATGTCTCCTTCCACGTCGACCGTGGCGAGATCGTAAGTGTCATCGGGCCCAATGGCGCGGGCAAAACCACGGTCTTCAACGCGGTCACAGGCATCTACGAACCGACCGAAGGCACGGTTCGGCTCGATGGTCGCGACCTCACCGAGACCGTGACGCCCAAGCGGATGGTCGCGTGGGGGCTCGTCGGCCTCTCGGTTGGGATCTTCGCGATGCTCTTCACCGCCAACATCGACATGCTCTGGGCCGCGACCGTCAAACAGCATTACCAGCTCGTCCCGCCCGGCGCGGATGGAGTTCAGACCGACGAGCGGGTCTTCGACGCCACCGCGGCACGTGCGGCGTTCGTCGACCATCTCCTGGCAGAGCCCCGAGTCGAGGCCGCGCTCGGCCGATACCGTGTGGTCTCCGCCGACGGGAAGACGGTCTTCGCGCGGGCCGGTACCGTGAAGGGGATCGAGAAGAAGCGCGCCTCGGTGCAAGAGCTCCTCGACAGCGCCGACACCAAGACGCCGGCGCTCGAGGGCGGCAAGTGGGTGGTGCCCTCCTCCTTCGGCGTCCCGCTCGTCAGCGCCGATACCGAAGCCGAGGCCACGGCGCTGCTTCAGGTCTTCAAGGACGGCGCCAGCGCCCGGACCCGGGCGCGCCGGACTCGGCTCGTCGCGTTCATCGTCGCGTCGCTGCTCGGCGCGCTTGGGGCGGCGGCGATCTTCCGGCAGTCCCGTCGCACGCCATCGGTCATCGCCGACCGGGGGATCGCACGTACGTTTCAGAACATACGCCTCTTCCCCGACATGAGCGTTCGCGAGAACGTCCTCGCTGGCATGCACAAGCACCTCGGGGCTCGCGCGGCACATGGTCTCTTGGCCGTCGCGGCGCCGGTCCTACTCACGGGCCTCCTCGCCATGCAGGCCGTCGGCGTGCGTCTCGGGTGGTTCACCCCCGCGGGGGGCGCGGTGTGGGTGGTGGGCGCGCTCGTCCTCCTTGCGGCATGGCTCCTTGGGATCATCGCGCTGCGGGCTTTCAGCCCCCACGGGGCCCGAGCGGAGGTGGCTGCGAGCGCCGAGGCCGATGAGCTCCTGCGCTTCGTCGGGCTCGACGACGCGGCAGACGACGTCTCGCGTAACCTCTCGTACGGCAATCAGCGGCGCCTCGAGATCGCGCGCGCCCTCGCGACCCGCCCGACCCTGCTTCTCCTCGATGAGCCGGCCGCGGGCATGAACCCCGCGGAGACGGTCTCGCTCATGGCGCTTATTCGGGCCATCCGTGAGCGCGGCGTGACGGTCGTCCTCATCGAGCACCACATGCGGGTCGTGATGGGGATCTCCGATCGTATCTGCGTCCTCGAATATGGCCGCAAGATCGCGGAAGGCACGCCGGACGAGGTGCGACAGAACCCTCGCGTCATCGAGGCTTACCTCGGCAAAGAGGAGCTCGGCTGATGCTTCACGTCGACTCGGTCACCGCGGGTTATGGCGCCATCTCGGTGTTGAAAGCCATCTCGCTCCGGGTCGCCGAGGGCGAGATCGTGACGCTGATTGGTGGCAACGGCGCGGGCAAGACCACGACGTTGAACGTCATCTGCGGTGTCGTCCCCGTGCGGTCCGGCAAAGTCGTCTTCGGCGGCCGCTCCATCACCGGCCAAAGCCCGAACGCGGTCGTCCGGCTTGGCATGGCGCACTCGCCCGAAGGCCGGAAGATCTTCCCGCGTATGACCGTCCTCGAGAACCTCGAGATGGGCGCCTTCACGCGGAACGACAAAGCCGGGATCACGTCGGACCTCGAACGCTCCTTCGCGCTCTTCCCGATCCTCGGCGAGCGCAAACATCAGCTCGGCGGCACCCTGTCCGGTGGTGAACAGCAGATGCTCGCCGTCGCACGCGCCCTCATGAGCCGCCCGAAGCTCTTGCTCCTCGACGAGCCTTCACTCGGGCTCGCGCCGCTGATCGTCGCCCGCATCTTCGAGGTCGTGAAGGAGCTGAACCGGGGCGGCGTGACTGTGCTCCTCGTCGAACAGAACGCGCGGACCGCGCTGCGCCTCGCGCACCGGGGCTACGTCATCGAGACCGGCGAGATCACGATGGAGGGCCAGGCCTCGGCGCTCCTCGCCGATGAACGCGTGCAGAAGGCCTACCTCGGCGAATAAGGGGATGTCGTCATGAACATCGTTACTTGGAACGTCAACAGCCTGAACGTTCGTGCCGACTTCGTCGCCGCCTTCCTCGACAAGGAGCAGCCCGACGTGATCGGGCTGCAGGAGCTGAAGCTCGAGACCGACAAGGTCCCGGTGAAGCTCTTCGAAGACCGGGGCTACCACGTCGCCGTTCACGGGCAGAAACAGTGGAACGGTGTCCTACTTGCGTCCAAGTTTCCGCTCGACGACGTTGTGCGTGGGCTCCCGGATGGCGATCAGGGTGAGTCTCGCTACGTGGCAGCGACCACCCGTGGCGTTCGAGTGGTCAACGTGTACGTCCCGCAGGGGCAATCCGCCGACTCACCGAAGTTCGAGTTCAAGCTCGGCTTCCTCGACGCCCTCATCGCCCGGCTCGGCGGTGAGGCGGTCTCGTCGCCAGAGACGCTCCTCATCGGCGACATCAACGTTGCGCCGGAGGCACGGGACGTCTTCGACGTTGCCGCTTTCGACGGCGTGCCGACCTTCCACCCGCTCGAACACCAGCGGATCGCGCGGCTCACCGCGGCCGGCTTCTCCGACTTGTGTCTTCCGCACCTGCCCGCCGGGACCTTCTCGTTCTGGGACTACCGCGGCGCTGCCTTCCGCTTCAATCAGGGCATGCGCATCGATCATCTCTACGGGACGGCCCCCCTTGCGAGCCGCGTCGCGTCGGCCCGCGTGTACCGCGACTACCGAAAGAAGCTGGGCGAGCTCGCGCCCTCCGACCACGCCCCGGTCGCGATCACGCTGCACCCACGCGCCGCCTGACGCGCGCGCCGCGTCGGAAATCGCGGCGCGCTTTTGGCCCCTCTCGCAGCGAACGCTCGGGTTTCCCGTGGATTCTGAGTTGAACTCCGAGAGCGCGACTGCTATCCCGTGCATCGTCCCGGAGGGTGTCTCGGGTCTAGTGGTGCCATGGAAGTGAGTTGGAGGGTGAAGATGCGCTCAATGTCGAACTCGGGTGAGGGCCAGCGCTGGTTCAGTCTCCATGGTGTGGCGCTCGCCGCTTTGGCCGCAGGCGCCGTCGCCGCGTGTTCGTCGACGACGACGGAGCCCTCCGACGACACCGTGCGGCTCGACGTACCGACCGGGGAGACCATCGAGACGGACGGCAACGTCACGGTTGGATGTAAAGACGACGACGACTGCCTCACGGCCGGGGCGGCCCTGACGCCGTGTTCGACCTCAGCATGCAACCTCGACACCGGCACGTGCGAGACACGCCCGCTCGCGGATGGGACGGCCTGCCAGGACCCCTGCATCGCGGGTGACGGCGTGTGCGCGTCGGGCATCTGCGACGGCGGCACCCCCAAGTGCGACGACGGCGATCCTTGCACCACAGAGGAGTGTGCCGGCGACGGCACTTGCAGCACGACGCCGGTGGAGGGCTGTTGCACGCCGACCTGCGGTGACGCGACCTGCGGCGACGACGGGTGCGGCGGGAGCTGCGGCGCCTGCCTCGAGGGGCAGGCTTGCGCGTTTGGCCAGTGCGTCGCGATCCCCGTCGATGCGTGTCTCGGTGAGGCCGACGTCGCGCTCATTTGTAGTGCGGATGCGCGCGACGCCGCGATCGGGTGTGCGGTCTCCTGCCGCATCCCGGGCGCGACCTGTGGCGACGGCTGTGACCTCTCGGCGGGCCTGAGCGACGGCTGCGCGGTGTGTTTTGCCGGCTTCGTCGACTGCGCCAAGGCGGCCTGCAAAGGCGCGTGTACGCCGGGCGGCGGCGACTGCAAGGCGTGTGCGGTGGACGCCTGTGGCGCGGCGCTCACGATCTGCATGGGCGAGCCGAACTGCCCGTGCGAGCCGGCGTGTACGGACAAGGACTGCGGCGACGATGGCTGTGGCGGGACGTGCGGGACCTGCGAGAGCGGCGAGACGTGCTCCGCGGCGGGCGTCTGCGAGACCGAGTGTGTTCCTTCGTGTACGGACAAGGACTGCGGCGACGATGGCTGTGGCGGGATCTGCGGGACGTGCGCCGAGGGCAAGACCTGCTCGGCGGCGGGCGTCTGCGAGACGGACTGCGTCCCGGCGTGTACGGACAAGGACTGCGGCGACGATGGCTGCGGCGGGACCTGCGGGACGTGCGCCGAGGGCAAGACCTGCTCGGCGGCGGGCGTCTGCGAGACGGACTGCGTCCCGGCGTGTACGGACAAGGACTGCGGCGACGATGGCTGCGGCGGGACCTGCGGGACGTGCGCCGAGGGCAAGACCTGCTCGGCGGCGGGCCTGTGCGTCACGGACTGCGTGCCGACCTGCGACGGGCGAATCTGCGGGGATGACGGCTGTGGCGGCGAGTGCGGCGTGTGCCCGGGCGGCCAGTCGTGTTCGGCGGCCGGCGCGTGCGAGACGATCTGTGTCCCGCAGTGCGACGGCAAGGCGTGCGGCGACAACGGCTGCGGCGGCTCCTGCGGCACCTGCAACCCGGGCAACACCTGTTCGCCGAACGGCGCGTGTGTCCCGGATTGTGTCCCGCAGTGCGACGGCAAGGCGTGCGGCGACAACGGCTGTGGCGGCTCGTGCGGCACCTGCGACCCGGGCAACACCTGTTCGCCGAACGGCGCGTGCGTCCCGGACTGTGTCCCGCAATGCGGGGGCAAGGCGTGCGGCGACAACGGCTGCGGCGGCTCGTGCGGCACCTGCGACCCGGGCAACACCTGTTCGCCGAACGGCGCGTGTGTCCCCGATTGTGTCCCGCAGTGTGAGGGCAAAGAGTGCGGCGACGACGGCTGCGGCGGCGCGTGCGGCACGTGCGGCCTCACCAGCACGTGCTCCCCGGCGGGGGCTTGCGTCCTAAACTGCGGCAATGGGACGTGCGGCGCTGGCGAGAACTGCACCAACTGCGCGTCGGACTGTGGCTGCGGTAGCGACCAGACCTGCACGGCAAATGGGCTCTGTGTCCCGAAGTGTGGTGACGGGACGTGTGGGCCGGGCGAAGGCTGCGGCAACTGCGCCGCCGACTGCGGCTGCAGCGGGGCGAGCGTGTGTACCGCAGCGGGCGTCTGCTGCGCACCGCAGTGTGCCAACAAAGAGTGTGGTGATGATCAGTGCGGCGGTTCGTGTGGCGCATGCAATTCGAACTTCTCCTGCTCCGAATCCGGGACGTGTGTCCCCGACTGCGGCAATGGGGTCTGCGGCGAGAACGAGAACTGCGCTGTGTGTCCCGACGACTGCGCCTGCCTGGCCGACGAAACGTGCACGGGAGGGACCTGTGTCGTGAAGTGCGGCGATGGGACGTGCGGCCCGGACGAGAGCTGCAATGACTGTGTCTTGGACTGCGGTTGCAACGCGGGTGAGATATGTAGTCCGGGCGGCACCTGTGATCCCGACGAGTGTAACGGCCTGACCGCGGAGGGGTGTTGCGTCGGGAAGACGCTAGCGACCTGCGACGCAGGCAAGCTTGTGACGACGACCTGTGCGACGTCGTGTGGCTGGGATCCCGCCGCGAACACGTACGCGTGCAACGGCTCCGGTGCGGATCCGTCCGGTACCTTCCCCCTCCTCTGCGAAGGAGCCTGTCAGCCGGACTGTGCCGGCAAGGCCTGTGGTCTCGACGGCTGCGGCGGCTCGTGTGGTGACTGCGGGCTGGGGAATGAATGTACGGCGAACGGGCAGTGCGCGCCGACCTGCGGAAACGGCGTGTGCGCCCTCGACGAGAGCTGCAAGACGTGCGCGGCGGACTGCGCGTGTGGCCAAGCCGAGACCTGCAACGCCGACGGCGTCTGTGCCCCAACCGTCCCATGTGGCGAGGTCGACAGTGCAGGTTGCTGTGACGGCAATTTGGCGCGATGGTGCTCGAACGGGACTCTCACGGAGACCCCGTGCCCGGGCACGTGCGGCTGGTCCGCTGGGGATGCGCGTTACGCGTGCGGCTTCGAGGGAACCGAACCGTCGGGCACTCATTCGATGGCCTGCCCCGTGGTGTGCGCTCCCAACTGCAACGGGCGCGAGTGTGGTGACGATGGGTGCGGCGGGACGTGTGGGAGCTGTGGGAGCGGTGAGCAGTGTACGGCGCTGGGTGAGTGTGTTCTGAAATGCGGGGACGGCCTGTGCTCGCTGGATGAAGACTGCGTCACTTGTCCCGGCGACTGCGGTTGTACCGCCGGCAAGCTGTGCCGCCCCGATGGCCAGTGCGTGCAGGACAATTGTGGTTCCTTGACCGTCGAGGGATGCTGCCTCGGGCAGGTCCGTGCGACGTGCGACTTCGGCTCGATCGTGATGGAGACCTGCCCGACGACCTGCGGTTGGAATAGCGAGTCCGCCGGCTACCAGTGCGGCTCCAGCGGTGCCGATCCCAGCGGGACGCATCCGATGCAGTGCCCGGGCGCGTGCCAGCCCGATTGTACGAACAAAGTGTGTGGCTCGGACGGTTGTGGCGGATCCTGTGGCGTTTGCGAAGGGGCAACGGAGTGCACCGCGGCTGGCCAATGTGCGCCGACGTGCGGCAACGGCACCTGTGGTGGCGGCGAGAATTGCAGCACCTGCCCGGCAGATTGTGGCTGCCCGCTCGGCGAGCGCTGTGGGCCCGATGCCATCTGCATCCCCGGTGTGGATTGTGGACAGGTGACGAGCGCCGGCTGCTGCGATGGCAACACGCTCCACTTCTGCGACCAGGGCTCGCTCACAGAGACCCTCTGTCAGGGAGGCTGCGGCTGGTTCGCGCCGGGTGGTTATTACGGCTGTGCGGGCCAGGGCGCGGACCCGAGCGGTCAGAACCCACTCTATTGCCCGGGCGCGTGCGTCCCGTCGTGCCAGGGCAAGGTCTGTGGCGATGACGGCTGCGGCGGCTCGTGCGGACAGTGCGGCGGCGGCACCGAGTGCACAGCTGCGGGACAGTGCGCGCCGACCTGCGGCAACGGCACCTGTGGCGCCGACGAAGACTGTGTCTCGTGCCCGGGTGATTGTGGCTGCACCGGCAGCGACGTGTGTGATCCCACGGGCTTCTGCGCCCCACTCGACCAATGTGGCGGTATCACCGCGGAGGGCTGCTGTGATCTCGGGACGCTCGCGACCTGCGCTGGCGGTCAAGTGGTCTACAGCCCCTGCACCTCGACGTGTGGTTGGGATCCGAACGGGCTGAAGTACGCGTGCGAGTTCACGGGTGCTGATCCGTCGGGCACGCACCCGATTCAGTGCGGCACGTGCACCCCGAGCTGCGACGGTGCGCAATGTGGCGACGACGGCTGTGGCGGGAGCTGCGGGACCTGCGGCGGTGGCACGGAGTGCACCCCGGACCGCCTCTGTAAGCCGCCGTGCGGCAACGGCACCTGTGGGCAGGGCGAGAGCTGTTCGACCTGCCCCGAGGACTGCGGGTGTCCGAACGGGCAGGTGTGCTCGCCGGAGGGCGCTTGCCAGATCATCGACAACTGCGGCCCCATCGGCGAGACCGGGTGCTGTGACTCCGGCCGACTCCGCTACTGCAACGCAGGGCAGATCATCGAAGAGGACTGCGCCGCGAGCTGCGGCTGGTCCCCGCTCGACGCCAACTACGGCTGCGGCTTCACGGGCGCCGACCCGAGCGGTCAGAACCCGCTCTACTGTCCCGGTTCGTGTGTCCCGCTGTGCGACGGCAAGCAGTGTGGTCCGGATGGGTGTGGTGGGGACTGTGGCTCGTGCGCGCCCGGTCAGGAGTGTTCGCCGGCGGGCGCCTGTACGGACCCGAAGATGGATATTGGTGGGTTCAAGCTCGTTCAAACGTCAGCGTCGTGGTCCTATACCTTCCCGCAAGGCACCATGGTGACGCCCGGTTCGGTCGTCGTCGTCGGTCGGCAAGCGGACCGGCTCGCTTTCAATACCTATTTCCCATCCATGCCGGCATCGACCATCTACCTGAACAGCGCCGGGACCTTCCCCCAGATCAACGGCGACGAGACCTTCTCCCTGGTCGCTCCGGACGGTGCCGTGCTCGACGGGCCGACGATCGTCCATAGCACTGCTGCTGGAAAACGAAACTACCAGCGGAAGGTGCCCGTGGGTGCTGCCAACCTGGCCAGCTCTTGGATCAACGTGACGACGCCCACGCCAGGTACGGCTTCTGCTGATGCGGCATCGCCCTCGGTCTTCATCAGCGAGTGGGCAGATCCGTCGACCTTCAACTATGAATTCGTCGAGATCATGATCGTCGGCGGAGCGGACCCCACGGGCGGCAACTGACGCCGTCTTCAGCTCGGAAGGCCCGGCTGAGCGTGCCGGAGGCGGGCGGGCGCTTGCCTTTGCCCGCCTCTAGGCGGCTGCGGTCGCCGCTTGGCCGGTCCCGTGCGCGACAGTGGGACCACGCGTGGCCACCAGCCGGTTGTGCGGACCGCAATGCAGGGTCAGGTTGTCGACGGTGTTCGAGCCGCCGTGTGCCCACGCGATCCGATGATGGAGTTGGACGGCGTAGCGCGACGCGCACACGTGGCCGTCGTCGCCCACGAAGGTGCAGCACCCGCCGTCGCGATCGAAGACCTCGCGTCGAATGGGGGCGGGGATGTGCTCCCGCTCGCGCGACTCCGTGGGCCCCGACTCCGCAACGACGCGCGAGGGCACGACGGTCACCGTCACCTCGGGCGGCACCACCTGGACCTGTGACACCGTCATCGCAGCCTCTGTTTCAACCGGCGACGGCACCGCCGCGCACCGCTTGACCTTCCGCGGCGCCCCAAAACGCCGCTTCTCCTCAGCCTCGAGCAACATCTCGAGCCCACGACGGAGCACACGAGCCGGATCCCGCCCCGTCGGCCCGTGCGCACAAAGGGCTCGCACCCGAGCGAGGAGCCCGTGGAAACTGGCGTCGACCTTGACGTTGAGCGAAGTGAGCTCGGGAACAGGCCGAGCCGGCGGCGACGGCGGCGGAGACCACCGCGGGTCCACCGATGGCACCTCAGACGACGTCCGCGGCTCGCTCGACACCGCCGCGCGAAGGGGGAGCTGATACGGCGTCACGGGCCGCGCTCGGACCGGCTCGGGCGCCTGCTCGGCCCGGAGGTCTTCAATGTAAACCTTGAGCTCGTCGCGAGGCAGCCGCGCCGCCTCGAACAACACCCGAGACAGATTCTCCTCCGACAGTACCGGCGCGAGCGCACACACCGCGGACAAGTTCAGGTCGCCCGACGCAATGACCGGGAGCAACCCCGGAAATCGACGACACGCCCGAGCCGCCTGGATCCGCTTGAAGGTCGACGAGACCGACCAACTACGGCTGCGATCGCGGGCTTCTACACCCGCATCAGGCGGCGACGTCGGGAGGGATGGTTCCAATCACCTTGCGGAGCACGAGCACGTTCTGTGATGCGACGTAGTTCGAGCTGACTACATGATTGGGCACGAGGAGGGGAGAAGTGCCGTCCCACGTCACCTTGAGCGCCGCTTCGAAGTGGCGATCGCTGAAGCGCGCCGTGGGCCAGCCGGGTATAGGCTTGAGCTCGAAGGCGACGGTCGGGCTGAAGGTCGACTGTCCAGTGCGGCCGTAGCCGGTATTCCACACCTCCAGGGAATCGCCCGTCTTCTCACTAGCCAAGGTGATCACCGTGCCGACCAGTTTCTCCGACTGATGAATGGACACAAAGCCTTGCCATACTTGATTTCCTCCGCTGGAGACCCGTGGCAGGTCCTGGTCGTAGTTCGCGTACAGACCCTCGGCGACCTCGCATATTTTCTCCACATCGACCAGATCGACCACCGTCCCATTCAGGTGTCCCCGGTCGAACCCGAAGCCTCGGACGTAATCGACATGTCCCCACGCCACTTCCTTTCGCTTGGCATACTTGACGAAATTTGCCCCCGTCATCGTGTTGGTGGGGCTCGGCACGAACGCGGCCCCGGCCCCGTCCGTGGGCGGTTCCAGGTACGCGGCGTCATCCGTACCACCCCGAAGCGCGAAGTCGACTCGGTAGTAGGGGGCACCGGCCGTTACGGCGAGCCGCTGTCCGTGTCCGTTGGCCCGCCCATGTGCTCCTGTGATGACGTCGTAGTTGGACAGACTGTAGGTGTTGTCGCTGAACGGATTTGCCATCTCATGCTCCTGAAGAAGTAGAAGTCGACCGAAGTGAATCCGCGTCGATGTAGAGCCGACGTTCTCTGCCGACGCCGTGTCGGAGGGGACGCTGGTGTGAGTCGAGTGACTTGAACCCGAGTTGGGCTTTGGGGTTGGCCGCCATCACGAGGGCTGCGGCGCCCGCCACGAAGGGGGCTGCGAACGAAGAGCCCGTCATCGGGAGGTAACCCCGGTAGCCGAACGCGGCGGAGACGGCGACGCCAGGAGCCCAGAGATCGGGGCGCTCGCGACCACCCACATGGCCTCGGCTGGCGTTCGAGGCGATGGAATTCCCATCGAGAGGCCCCACGGCGACGGCGCCAGAGAAGGCCGCTGGCCATGTCACGGGGCCACCGTTCCCCGCGGCCGCCACGAGTAGGCCACCCGATGTCAGGATGGCGCCGAGTCGTTCATTAGCGTCGGCGTCATTGCCGTCGAGGTCGAACCACAGCGAAGCGAGAATGACGTCCGCGCCCGTGCGCCCATCGCCACGCGCCAGGCCGCGAAGCCACTCCATGGCCACCAGGAACGACTCAAGGTCGCCGCCGCCGGGCACCCCCGTGACGGCGGCGACAGCGAGATCACACTCCGGAGCGACCCCGATATGGCGGCCTGCAACGATGGAGGTGACCGCGGTTCCATGTCCGGTGTAGTCGACGGTGCGAGAGCTGACCACGGCGCCCCTTGAGCTGCACACGGCGAACGTGGGGACCCAGCCATTGAACTCCCGGTGTCGGCTATCAATGCCGGAGTCAATGACACCAACCAGGGCACCGGCTCCTCGGGTGACCTCATGAGCCGTGGCGGCGCCCACGGCATTGAGGAACTGGTTGTTGGCTCCGCCGCGCATGGAGCAGGGGCCTTGGACAGGGACGTTGGCTACAACGAGTACACCCTTGCCGACCAATGCAGCCCGATCTCGGCTCTTCAGATCGGCGACGACGATGCCGAGCCGAGGTAGGAATCGGGGAGCGCTCCCGCCCTTGTATGCCCGACTTGTCTGATGAAGGTGTGACACTCGATCCAATAGTTCCGGTAGTTTGTTCGCGCTCGTCGCCATGGCGAAGGAACTCGTTCCGGAAGAATCACGTGGAATGAGGATATATCGTCCGGTCATAGCGTGATCTACCATTGGGTTCGGAGTGAGAATGAATGGTCTGAACATGTGGATGGCATGAATGGGGCGACTTGCCCTTCGAGGACTTGCTTCGCTGTCGGTGCCACTCCCGGGGGCCTTACGTGCAGGATCGCTGTCGTGAAGTGCGCTCTCTACGTCTCCCGGTTCAGGCTGTGCGGAACGTCGCTGGCACTGTTGACCCTTTGATCTCCATACCGGAAGGCTAGCATGGGACCTCTATCCTGAGAACTCGGGTTACCCCTAACTACTTCAGAATGTGCTACGGCTCGCGCGTCCGGTTCAATTGGAGAGAGGGATTCTGGACTCCGCTACTGCGCGTGTCTGGCGGCGCTTCCAGTGCACTCCGGCGGGTAGGGTGCATACCACGCGCGCTCAATCATCCCGCCGACACGCCGTGAGCTGAATGAAGCGGCCGCCGGACGTCGCGGCGCCGCTCGTGAAGGTCGCGCTGACGACGCCATTCTGGGCGCCCTGGTGGTTCCCGCCGTCGGCCGCTGAGATGGTGCGGCTCGGGAGGGTGGCCGAGACTGCGACCGAATGCGTATGCGTGCGGTCTTCCTTGTCGGCGAGCGCGTCCCCGACGGTGAGGCCCACGTCGCCTGCGGCAGCGGTGCCGACGATGAGGCGCCCAGCTGCGGCCAAGAAGAGGGTCCAGCCGGGCGGGCAGCTCTCGGTCTGGCTGAAGAGCACGATTCCGGCCGGGGCCGCGTCCGGCACGACGGATGGGGCTGCGGCGCACAGGGGGAGCGCGACGCCCGGGAACACCGGCGTCTCTGCGCTGGTCGTCGTGTTGACCGTGAGGCCGTTCGAACCGGCGTAGCCACCCGCGCAACAGCCGCTGGCGAGGGCGATCCCCTTGGCGGGCGTCGGGATGACCCCGGACACCGAATGGGCGTGCGGCGTGTTCAGCCCGTCACCCGCTCCGAAGGTGGCGACCGGGGTCCCGCCCGCCGGGGTGCCGACGAGATAGCGGTCCGCGGCGAGGGTCCACGCGCTCGTGTCCCCAGGGCACTGGGCCTCCGTCGTGGCCCACGTCAGTCCCGCCGGGACCGTGCCGACGACCTGGCCGTCGGTCTTCTGGCAGGGCAAGAGCTGCAGGTAGGGCAACCCCGTCGTCGCAGGCTCGGCGGTCCCCGAGACGTTGACCGTCGTCTGCGGCGTGGTGCCGCCGTTGCAACAGCCACCGATGCCGACGTAGCTGACGGACGACGTCGCGACGTCCACCGACACGCCGTGGGTGTGCACGGGCTCCTCGCCGCTGGCCAGCGCGTCGCCGAAGGTGGTCCCGGGTGCTATCTGGCCCGATGGGGTTACTGTGCGGCCGAGAGCCTGAGCGTAGAGCGACCACCCGCCTGGGCACGTGTCTTGGTCAAACCACGCGACCGTGTTCGTCGGGAGGCCGTCGCCGGGAACACACGCCTCGGCGAAGCAGACGGAGCCTGAACCACACGAGACGCCGTCCGGCCGCGCCGCGAACTGGCACTCGCCCGTCTTCACGTCACAACCGACGCTCTCGGTGCACGGGCCGGGCGGCGTACACGGGTTCGGCATGACGCCGATGCATACCCCGTCGTCGCAGATGTCTGCGAGTGTACAGGGGTTTCCGTCCTCGCACGGGCCACCGTCGAGGCTCGTCCAGCTCAAGGGGTCGTTGGTTGGAACACACTTCTCACAGGGACTCTTGGTCGTCGCGGAGTAGAAGCATTCGCCGTCGATGTAGCAGGTCCCGGGGGTCGGGACGTGGGTGCATTCGCCCACGGCGTCACAGCCGTCCACCGTACACCATTGCCCGTCGTCACAGTCGCCGCACTCGGCAACCGTCGCGTCTACCGCGTCCGCGACGGCCGGGACATCCGGTACGTCTGTCACGTCGACCGGCGGTGTCACGACGTCTTCGGCCCCGGGCCCGATGTCGCCCAGGGCGTCGGGTTCTTCGGCGACGTCGTCCTCGCCGAACACGTCCTCGTCCCCGAGGTCGGCGCCCGCCGAGGGTGTGCCATCGCCCGCAGGTTGAGTGTCTGGGAACTCGAAGGCGCCAGCCGAGTCGTCCACCTGCACGTCGCCGGACGCGACCGGGGCGTCGTCGGGGCTGCTGCAGCCGAGCACGAGAGCGAAGGAGAGGAGACCGGTAAAGAGACGCATCGAGTCAGACTACCCCAATTCCCGAGTGCTACCCAGGGGCTGAAACGCGTGGCACAGTCGCGTGATGCGCCTCTCCCTCGTCCTCCTCCCCGCTCTCGTCGCCTGCACGGACGACACCTCTCTCCCGATCGCGGCCGACGCCGACGCCTTCACACTCCCGGCCTCGTCGACGTGCGGCACGGGCCTGCGTGACAGCGCGAAGGCCCCGTCCGCGGCCCACGTCGCCGATGATGTCAAGGTTCTCTACGAGACGGTGCCTCCCTGTATTGGAGACCACCGTCGCTCCTGGCTACGCTGGGGCACCTACGACGCGCCGGTGGTCGGTGAGAACTACGTCCACAACCTTGAACACGGCGGGATCGCCATTCTCTACGATTGCCCCGACGGCTGCCCAGACGACCTTGAGGCCCTCAATGCCTACGTCGCGGCGGTCCCGGCCGACGACGGCGGCGCCTTCCGCTACATCCTCGCGCCATACCCCGGACTCCCGAAGCGGATCTCAGTGGTGACCTGGGGGCAGCTACTTCACCTGGACTGCGCGGACCTCGAACAACTCCACGCCTTCAAGCTGGAAAACTACCGCAAAGGGCCGGAAGACCTCGGGATCATGCCTCCCTGAGACTAGGGCTCGGTCGCCGCCTCGCGTCGTTCGGTGAAGAGCCCGGGTACGAGGCGCCCGAGGTGCTCCGCGATGGGGACGAGCTTCCGAACGGTCGTGCCACGTAGGCTCATCGCCGCCGCCACGGTCGCCATCTTGGGGCGTGGCGCAGGGCAGGTGGCACACGCAGGGTCGTCCCCGGCGCGCCGAGCCACGTGAAGTGCCCGCAAACGCTGGAGTGCGGGTCCGTTCCAGAGGGCCTCAAGGGATTCGTTACGAAGGTTGCCGATAGGCTCTGAGACGCTCCCGAAGTGGTAGCAGGGGTAGACGTCGCCCGTGTAGCGCACGAGCATCGCTCCGCGCCAAAGGAAGTGGCAGGGCGCGTCGCGGCGCTCGCCACTCAGGCCGTACGTGCGGTGTTCGGGCAGGCCGATGTCCTCGTCTTTGACGCGCACGTCGTCCACGCCCGGGAGCCCCCTCCACGCCTTCATGAAGGCGGCGGTCTCGTGGCGGTTCTTCGCCATCTCGATGAACTGGACCACCAGCGTCATCGGGCTCTTGCGCGCGGCCTTCTCGGCGGCGAGGGCGCGGACGTTACGGACGACCTTCTCGTAGTCGCCGCCTTTTCGGTAGTATTCGTAGGTCTCGGCGCTCGCTCCGTCGATCCCGACGAGCAGGTGGTCCGGCGCATTATCGAGCAGCTCGGCGCGCCGCTTCGGGGTCAGCAGCGTGCCGTTGCTCGACAGCACCGTCCCCAGCTTCAGCTCCCGTGCGCGAGCCAAGATGCGCCAGATTCGGGCGTCCATCAGCGGCTCGCCCAGGCCGTAGAGGTACACGTGGTCGCCGCCGAGGCGAGCGTGGTCCTCGAGCAAGGGCCAGAGCAGGTCGTCCGGCAAGTCCGCGTTCGGGTAGCCGGCGCCCGTGCGCGGGCACATGGGGCACAAAAGGTTACAGCGCACCGTGGTCTCGATCATGAGCGCGCTTGGGCCGGGGATGTTGGTCGTGGCCCCTCGGAGGTAGGAGGCGATGAGGCGGGCGCGATCGGAAAGGAGTCGAGGCACATGGCCTCTACCGCCCGGTCGCGCCGTCGGTTCCTTTGACAAGGGCACGGGCGTGCGCGTCAAATCGGTCGCGTGATCGCGCTCCCCGATGTCGTCCTTCGCCAGCTCCCCGCCTGCATTCACCACGAGTCCATCGCCGTGAGCGCGGGGGGCGAGGACCACGTCATCCACGTCATGCGCGTTCGCGGCAGCGGTGACGGCCCGCGCGTCCCGGTGCTGATGCTCCACGGCAACCCGACCTGGGGTTTCTTGTGGCGCAAGGTCGTCGCCGCGCTTGAGATCGGCGGCGCGCCCGCGCCCGGGCTCGACCTCATCATCCCCGACCTTGCCGGCCTCGGGTACTCAAGCACGCCGTCGCCGGGTTTTCACAGCATCGAGCACCACGGCGCCATCATCCGGGCGGTCCTCGATTCACTCGGTATCGCGCAAGTGGTCCTCGCTATTCAGGATTGGGGTGGTCCAATCGGCCTCCATGCCCTGGCTCACTCGCCGGAGCGGCTGCTCGGGCTCGTCCTCCTGAACACCGTCATCGGGCCTCCAAAGCCCGGCTTCCGCCCGACGGCCTTTCACCGCTTCGCCCGAGTGCCGATTCTGTCGGACGTCGCCTTCACGCGCCTCGGCTTCGCACAGCACTTCATGTCCTTCGTCCAAGGCGATCCGTTCAGCCTCTCCCTGGACGCGCTCCGAGCGTACGATCTCCCCCTGAGAGGCAGCTCGGTCCCCCTCATCCTGGCGCGAATGGTCCCCGACTCGCTCGAACACCCGTCCGTCCCGGCGCTGCAGCGCTGTCAGGCCTTCGCGCTCGGCGCCCAGGTGCCGGTGGCGATCGTCTGGGGCGACCGCGACCCGGTGCTCGGGCCCGTGATCCACCGGCTCGAGAAGCAGCTCCCGCATGCTCACGTCGTCCGAACGCGCGCGGGCCATTTCATTCAGGAGGAAGCGCCCGAAGCCATCGCGGCGGCGATCCGGCGAGTCGTCGCGGAAGCGATCCCGCGTCGCTGAAGTCAGGGTTTTGGGCTGCGCTGGCCCGTCTGACCGGGATCGATGGGGCCGCGCCGATCAAGGGAGCGAATCTGCGCCTCCGCCGCGGGCCGAATTCGTTCGGCGAAGGTCGCGAAGGTGACCCGACACCCGTCGAGCGGGACGTCCTTGCCGGACTTCGCCTGGAGCGCCGCTTCCGCGCTCTCACACTCGGGGCCAAAGCGCTCCATTTGCGCTTCTTTGACCGACCACATGAGGTCGCCGCACACCCAGGTGTACAGTATATCCTTCTGGCGACGGGTGCAGTCGAAGCCGACGGCCTCGTCGAGGTCGAAGAGGCGGTCGAGAGGATAGAGAGCGACGCCGTCCACGACCTCGAAGTCCGCGTCCACGGCGCAGTGGTCGCCGTCGGGCGTCAGACACTCCGCGGTCGAGATGGTGCCCGGGGACTTCCCCGGCAAGATGACGAAGTAGCGGTCCACGATCTCGCTGCGGAGGAAGTCCGTGTCGACGTTCGGGCACTCGTTCAGCCACATCGCCTGGCCAGTGGGGCGCCAGACGCCCGAGAAGGGGTCGCCGGCCCGGCAGCGTGGCGCGTCCCATGGGCAGAGGCCGATCTCAATACGGGTGGTGGGGATGACGGTCGCGTCCGCCGGGCGCTCGCAGCGCTCGACGGCGGTCTCGGGCCCGGCGCTCTCACACGCGATGGCGACCGACACGAGCGCGAGGCGCAGGGCAGGGCGTGAGAGTGGGAGACGACGTCGCACCGGCGCAGTATGGCAGAACAGCCCTTGTGACAGAACCAACTGCGACTCGGTATGCTGCACAGCCATGCCCACGTGTCGCCATCAGCACCGACGTCGCAGCCCCCTCGAATTGTGGTGGCTTTCGGCCGTCGGGTCCTTGGCCCTCGGGTGCAGCGCCGAGCCCGCCGCCTCGGCCGTCGTTGCCCGGAGCGGCTGTGTTGTGGACGCGACCTGCGACGACGGCGACCCCTGCACCACGAGCCGATGCGACGAGGGGCTCTGCACGCACGAACGCGCCGAATGTGATCCCGGCCCCATCGCCTGCAACGATGACGCGCCGCTAACGTCGCTCCAGGTCCTCGATCAAGGAGCGGGCGGCGTCTCCGGGCTCGACGCGCCGACCGCCGTCGCCGTGACACCGAACGGCGCGACCGCTTACGTCGGGAGCGGTGCCGGCATCGGTCGCTTCGACTCCATGAGCAGCACGAGCCTCGACTACCGGCCGGTCGCGCTGACGGTCGCGCCTGCAATCCGGGCGCTCGCCCTCGACGGGACCCGTCTCGACGCGCTCACAGACGTGGCGCTCCTCTCGTTCACCACGACCCCCGAGGGCCCGCTCGGGGCTCCAGCGAGCACCCCCCTGTCCGGCGGCCTCGACCTCGTCGCGGTGTCCGGTGGCCGTCGGGTCCTCCTCGACGCGTCGGGGTTGCGCCTGCTCGGGCCCGACGGGGCGACGCTCGCCACGCTCCCTCTCGACGGGGGACGACGGCTCGCCAGCGCGGGTGACCTCGTCGTCGCGCTCTCGGACGGCGCGCTCTCCCGGGTCCTCGTGTCGCCCGAGTCACTCCTGGAGACGGGCTCGGTCGCGTTAGACGGCGGGGACCACGTGAGCCTGACGGCCGATGGGGCGATCGCGACCGTCGCGCGGGTCTGCCATCACGACGTACTCCTCTTTGGGGTGGCCGGCGAGGTGCCGGTGCTGACGGAGTCCTTGCGGCCGCCCGGCGTCATCCCGGAGTGCCCGCCGCTCGGTCGTCACGTCGAGTTTGGCCCCATCGTCGACTACGAGATCCGGCTCTGGCGCGATCTGCACCCCTACGCCTTCCCCGCCGCCGCGATGGTCGCTGGTGACGTCGTCGTGACGGCCCCGCTCCATGGCGCCGCCCTCGCCGAGTGGGGCGCCCCGACGTCGCTCGGGAGCCGTTCGGTCTCCCGGAGCACGGGCGATCGTCTGCCCAGCCTCGAATGGCAGATCGGTCGCCACGACGCCTTCGGACCCTTCACTCCCCTCGTGGAGGCGCGTGGCCTCGCTGACCTCGCGGTGGCGGGCACCCGGGTCTTCGTGACCAGCCGCCTCGGCGAGTCACTACAGATCCTCGATAGTGCCACCGGTGCGCAGCAGCTCCTGCAGCGCGGTATGTACGGCGGCATCGATGGCCTGTCGGGCGCCTACACACTTCGGCTCTCACCGGACGGCAAGAACGTCTACGTCGCGGGCCGCACCGATGATGACATCGGCGTCTTTCGCGTCCTCGAGTCCGGGCTCCTCGAGCGGCGGCGCCCAGCCGCCCTCGAACGGGACGGCGCCCTGGCCACGGACGCGCCGAGGCCGGGTGGCGTCGTCCGCGTGGCCGTGTCGCCGGACGGCCGGCTCGTCGTGGCGAGCGATCTCTCGTCCGCGTCGCTCCACGTGCTCCTTCGGCGGGCCGAAGACGGCGAGCTCACCTGGCGCGCGCGAGTGTCACTCGAGGTCTGCGATGGGCGGCCGCCCCTCGCGACCGACGTCGTCTTCTCCGCGGACGGCCGGCAGGTCTACGCGACGGACTTTCAGTTCGAAGGCGAGAGCTGCATTCAGCACTACGACGTCGTGGGTGACGAGCTCGTCCATCGCCGGACCACGCGCGATCCCGCGATCGCGGGTGTCGAGAGCCTCGACGTCAGCCCCGATGGCCGCTTCGTCTACGCGACCGCCTACCGGGGCCGGGCGTTGGTGGCGCTCCCACGAGATGAGGCCACGGGTAAGCTCGGGACCCCGATCGCGACGCCGAACGACGCGCTCTACGGCGCCGAGTTCGTGGCCTTCACGTCCGACCGACGTTTCGCCTACGTGGGAAACCCCGTCGACGGTAGACTCGTCACGCTCTCGCACGATCCAGCGACCGGGGAAGCCACGGTGCTCTCGGTGACGGAGTCGAGTGATGACGAGCCCTTACGCGGCGCGGCAGGCGTAAAGCTCAGCCCGGACGACCGCTTCGTCTTCGTTGCCGTCCGGCAGGAGAGCCGGATCGCCGTCTACGAGCGCAACGCCGACGGGACGCTCGTGCTCTTCGGACACGCGACCGGGCCGGAGCTCGCGTTCGTCAATGATCTCGTGTTGTCAGCGGATGGGAGCCGCCTCTACGCCGCGTCCTCGCACGCTGGGACGCTCTCCGTCTGGGCAGTGCGGCCGTGCCATCGCTGAGCGGCGGCTACTGGGGTGCTTGGTAGCGATAGCCGTGGAGCAGCGCGGGGTCTTCGAGCGCGAGCGCCGTGCACGTCTCGGGCGCGGTGATGGGGTTACAGCGCGACGGCGTGCCGTCCGGGATCGCGAACGGGTAAGGCTGGCCGCCGCGGGGCGTGAGGTGGTCGGAGCTCACGATGTGCCGCCAGTTCGTGCTCGAAGGCGACCTCTCCGGAGGCGATCTGACCCGCTTCCAGTTCGGCACCGGCGCGAGCCTAACGGCGACCACACCTGACCTGCAGTCGGTCACCCCCCCGACCCAGAGCGACACGATCACGGCGGCGGTCCTGCTCTGTACTGATCGCCCCTAAGTATTGAACTTCATTACGGACGCGCCGCCGTTCATGGCCACGCCCTGCGGTGGCGCACCACGATCGACCATGACCGCTCGGAGGCGGTGGACCGCCTCGCGTTCGAGCCCGCGACGGTCATCGGCTTCGCGCACTCGGGCGCACCCCTGCGAACAGGGCCGCCTTACAGCTTCCCGCTGCGGTTCCTGAGAGGGCCTGCTTAGCCTCGTTAGCATGGTGAACTGGCGCGACGGCGCCGTGCAGACCGTGGTAGTCAAGGGGCGGGTGGCGTCTTGAGGCGGGGCGTTCGCGCCGGGCTTCGGACAGGGGCTCGGGTTCGGGCAGTTTCTCCCGGCGTAGAACGCGCGGGCAGGCGAGGGCAGAGGGGATGATCGGACGACTTGCGGGCCGGCTGGCGATGGCGTGGTTGGCCCTGGGCTGTAGCTCGGAGGCGACCACTACCGCCATTGCCGACGTGGCGTTCGAGGGGCCTCGGGCTGACACGACCCCGTCCGACCCGGTCGAGGACGTCGCCCCGCCCGCACCGGACACAGCGGACGACGTGCTGGGGCTGGTGGATGACGTGGCGGCCATGAGTGACACGGCAGTTGACATTGGCGAGGACGTCGCGGACGCGAGTCTTCCGCCAGACCCCGCCGCGCCTCCCGCGCTCCCGTCCGAGCCGATCGGCGCCGGGCTGTGCGTCTCGGACGTTCCGCGCACGGGCCCCGGCCAGACCTTCGCGACGACCGCGCTCGGCACGCTCGGCGCCCGGTGGGTACGGCTCGAGCTGATCTGGGCGGAGCTCGAGCCGTCCGATGGCGACTTCCACCCCGAAGGCGTCGACGAGCGCGTGGACCCCTACCACACCGCAGGAGTGCAGGTGCTCGCGAACCTCGGTTACGGAAACGCGTGGGCCACGACCGCGGAGGGCGCGGACAGCTTCTACCCACCCGACGACCTCTCCCGCTTCGCCGACTACGTAGGCGCTGTGGTGGCGCACGTGAAGGACCGCGTCCAGCGGTTCGAGATCTGGAATGAGCCCAACGCCGGCTACCGCTTCTGGAAGCCCACGGTGTCGGGCGATCCGGCCGCTTTCGCCGAGCTCCTGACCCTCGCTACCACCGCCGGGCGGGCGTCCTGCCCCGCATGCACCTTTGCGTTCGGCGCACCGTTCTTCCATGAACAGATCATCGACGGTCACCTCACGTTTCTGACCAAGGCCCAGGCCGCGCACCCGGGCCTCGCGTCGAGCTACGACGCCATGGGGTTTCATCCGTACCCTCTGTATCCGCCGGCCGCGCCGCCGGAGGGCCCCGCCCAGAAGGGGGAGCTGCCGTTCGAGGAGATGGCGCGGGGGATCCGGGCCCTGATGGCGGCGGACGGCCCCGTACGCCCGCTGTGGGGCACCGAGCTCGGCTGGCCGGTCTTCGGGCCGGTCACCGCCTCACGTCAGGCCGCCTACCTCACGCGCGCCATGCTGGGGCTGACCGCGCTCGGCGTGACGCCGCGGTGCTGGTTCAACCTCGACGACGGTCCGAACTTCGCTCAGTTTCCGCCGGAGGACGCGTTTGGGCTCTACACCTGGGCCGATCCCCCGACCCTGAAGCCCGCGGGGAAGGCGTTCGCGCTCCTCGGGCACCGATTCGCCGAGCACCGAATCACCGCCGCGCTCGCCGCGCCCGACGTGCCCGAGGGCGTCACGGGATATGTCCTGCAGGGCCCGACCGGCGAACGCGTCTGGGCGGTCTGGGCGTTCCCGAGCGAGGGGCCCCTCGCCGTCACTCTGCCTGCAGCGGCCACGGAAGCGATCGACGCCGTGGGAGAATCTGTGATTGGTGCGCCGAGCGCGGTTGAACTCCCGCGGTTTTACGTGCTTTCGGAGTAGCCGCACCAGGGGCCGCAGCGTGCGTTGCTTCCGTCAGGCGTGGGAGGGTATCGTTCCACCCGTGAAGCGCCTCTCCTCGCCGTCCTTGTTCGCGCGCCGCGCCCCTCGTCACGGCGTCCGCTTCGCGATCGCCGCCGGCTGTGCGGACAGCAGCGCCGCGTCGACCGACCCCATTGGATCGTGACGCGGCGCCCAATGAATTGGCCTAGCCCGAGCGTCGGAACGGCCCCAAGTGGGGCTACGTTGCGCGTCAGTCGCGCTCTGTGGGTGACGCTCGTGGTTGGCGCCGCCTGTGGCGAGGAGAAGGCGTCACCGGCAGGCGACACTTTTGTCGACGCGGCTAGCGAAATCGGCATGGGCAGCCCACCGGTCGACGGCACGTCGGGCGAGGACATGAAGGCGAGCGCTGACACTGAACAGGCCACGGATCTCGGTCTCCCCGACACAAACGTGACCGATCTCGGTCCCTCGGATCGAGGCGGCCGCGTGACGAACCGCTGCTTCGCGCCCGGCGGGCCCACCCAAGTCGTCGCGCACCGGGGTGGTGCACGCCTTCGTCCTGAACACACGCTGGCCGCCTACGACCACGCCATCGCGATTGGCGCCGACGTAATCGAGCTCGACCTCCGTGTCAGCGCGGACGGCGTTGTCGTCGTCATCCACGATGACACGGTGGACCGCACCACCGATGGCGAAGGCGCCGTCATCGCGCTCAGCTTCGAGTCCCTGCAGGCGCTCGACGCGGGGTATCGCTTCGACTCTGGCGCGTACCGTGGCCAGGGGCTCCGGATCCCGAGCTTCGAGGAGATCCTCGTTCGGTATCCCGGCGTCTGTATGAGCCTCGAGCTCAAGACAGACTCACTGTCCGCGGCGGGCGCCGTGGTCGACCTGATCGATGCAAGCGACGCCGGCGACAGCGTCCTGCTTGTCTCCTTCGCTGCTGAGCCTCTCGAGTTCGTGCGAGCGCGGCATCCGGAGTGGGTCACCGGCATGAACCTGAGCGAGTCGCTTGAGCTGGGGATGCTCGACGACGCGGGGTTCGCAAAATGGCAGACGAGCGCCTCCGTCTGGCAACCGCCATTCGCGGTGGTCGACGCCGCGTCCATGGCGCGGGCCAACGCGCGAGGCCTGATCGCTCAGCCGTGGACGGTGAACGACTCGGCTGACATGACGCGGCTGCTCGCGCTTGGGGTCGACGGCATCATCACCGACGACCCAGTCAAGCTCCTGCTATGGTTGGAAGTCAACGGGCGGGAGCCGAATTTCGCGCACCACCCCG
>JADMJS010000551.1:2243-33008 GCA_018780435.1 Myxococcales bacterium | reverse complement strand
ATCCTCTCATTGGTAAGGTCATCCGCGGCAACTACCGCGTGATGAAGCGCATCGGCTCCGGTGCGATGGGGGCGATCTACACGGCGGAACAGATCTCGCTGTCGCGAATCGTGGCCGTCAAGGTCCTGCATCGTCACCTCCTCACCGACGAGAACCTGCTGAAGCGCTTTCAGCGCGAAGCGCACGCGGCTGCGCTCCTCAAGCACCCGAACACCATCGACATCCTCGAGTTTGGGCAGGCCGAGGACGGCTCTCTCTACATCGCGATGGAGTTCGTCAGCGGTCGCGACCTCGCCGACACCCTCGACCGAGACGGCCCTCTCGAGTTTCCGCGTATCGTCCGTATTCTGAAGCAGGTCTGCCTCGCTCTCGATCAAGCCCATGAGAAAGGCATCATCCACCGCGATCTGAAGCCCGAGAACATCATGCTCGAGCCCCGGAAGACCGAGCCCGACTTCGTCAAGGTGCTCGACTTCGGGATCGCGAAGATACAAGACCCCGAACGCAAAGGGGATCGCTGGCAGACGATGGCGGGCCTCGTCTGCGGGACGCCCGAGTATATGGCGCCCGAGCAGGCGCGCGGCGAGGTGCTCGACGCGCGGTGCGACCTCTACGCGCTCGGCATCATCATCTATCAGCTCGTCACCCAGACTCTGCCCTTCACGGGCGATTCGCCCATCTCGATCGTGACGAGACACCTCACGGATCCGGTGGAGCCGCCGTCGAAGCTGAGGCCCGACGTGCCGACGGCGCTCGAGGCACTCTGCCTTCGGCTCGTCGCCAAGAACCGCGACGAACGACCTCGTTCGGCGATGGAGGTCTACGACGAGCTGACGGCTATCGAAGCGACCTTCGGGTCGAACGCCGCCCCAAGACTCCGCTCCGCCGTCGGGCCCGTTGTGGCGCCGACGCCATCGCCGAACGATTCGGCGACCGTCCTCTTCAACCTGGACGCTCATCGGCCCATCGGGGGGCGTCGGAGCACTCCGGCGGCCTCCGTCCCCGCGCAGCAACGGCCTCAGTGGCTCTGGCCTGCTGTCGCTCTCGTGGTGGCGCTGCTCGCCGTGGTGGCCATACTGCTCTTGAATCGCACCGACGACGCTGAGGCCAAGAACGTCGGCGCGGCGGTCGCGCGGCCCGTGTCGCCACCGACGGCGGAGGCGACGGGGTCCCCTTCCACGCCCTTGGCGGCTGCCGACGTGTTACCGGTCGCCGCGGCCCTCCCGCCGAACCCAGCGCCGGAACCCATCAAGACCACTGCCGTGGTTCCGACGTTGGTGCCCGTGCCCCCGGCACCAGAGGACCTCGAGCGACGCGAGGACGAGCCTACGGCAGCCCGGCTCGAGCGTCGCCCTCCGGCGCTGTCGGCGCCCGTCGCCGAGGTCGTCGCTGGCGGTGAGAAGAAGCCCAAACAACCGACCGAGAGGCCCCGACCCGAAAAGGTGCCCCCAGAGACCAATCCACCGGGAACGGATCCACCGGAGAAAGATCCACCAGAGACCCCATCCGCGGAAGAGGCGGCGGCCAAAGCCGCTGCGAAGGCGGCGGCCGCGAGTGAAGCATCTGATCGTGCGATGAAGGCTGAGAGCGCGGGCCAATATGCCGTCGCAGCGAGAGCATGGGCCGAGGCCTATGCGCTAAAGCCACAGACGAATCTCCTGAAGAAGATCGGGTTCGCGCAGGCAAAGGCCGGAGACACGTCGCAGGCGTGTAAGTCCTTTCAGAGATACGTGAAGTCGCTGCCCGCCGAGAAGCGGGCGAGCGCCGCGTCGGCCCTCGCGGCCTACGAGTGTGGACTCACCTTGTGACCTTTCTACTGAAGGGATGGGAGCGCAGGCCCGTTTTGACCAAAGGCGGCGTCGCGGTGCAGACTGGCGACACGAGACGGGAGTGGTCCTGCTCCGAGTGATCCTTGTGACCGTATACCGGCGTGGCCGGGTCCTGTGAGGACGAGCATGAGTGAACATCATCAGAAGCCGCGGCGCAGTGAACGACGCCGTAGCCCACGGATCAAGGTCGAGCACGAGCTCACGCTGACCGCCGAAGGGGAAACCGACGAAGGCGCCTTCACGGCGCGATCGATAGACGTCAGCCTCGGTGGCATCTACTGCAACGTCGACCGACACATCCCACTCTTTACCAAGCTATCCATTGCGCTCACCTTGCCGCTCTTCGACGAGCACGAACACCGACACCTGCTCCGCATCCCCGTCGAGGGCGTGGTCGTACGAATGGAGCCCGAGGAGCCGGAAGCGGGTCGCTCGGAGTATTCCTGCGCGGTGGCTTTCGTGCACCCGGACGCGGACATCGAGCTCGTCATTGCCAAATACATCCTGCAAAGCATGGCCCGCGGCACCCATCATTGAGGTGGGCTGTCGAAGGCCGCCGGCTTTCGCCTTGACGACCGTGGGGACGACCCGTGTACTTGCGCTGGCTGCACCGGGCGCCGCCGTCGGCAATCGCGTCGGCGGCGCAAGCGTCGGTGAAGACTCAGGAGGCGACGCGATGACCCCGCTGACCACTCACGTACTCATGACTGGCCATACCGTCCGGCGCCCCCGTGTGGGGCGGGTCGTCTTCGGCATGGCGTGTCTGGGCCTCGCCGCGACGTCGGTGACCCCGCTCTCGGCCCAAGCCGACCCGCCGCCCGCCGTTGACCGCTCGGCTCGGATCGCGCGCGTCGAGACCATCCTCGCGCTTGGCCGCTCTCAGTCGACCGCCGACGTGGCCCTCCTCATTCGAAACCTGACGGGCGCCGTGACGTCGTGGGAGCGGGCCGCGGCGATCAAGGCGCTGAAGCCGCACCACCGCGAGCTGGCCATCCCATCGCTCCAAACGCTCATCGACGACAAGGATCCCGTCATCGCCCTCGAAGCGACGGTGGTGCTCCACCGTTTCCGACCGAGCCCTCAGACCTTGGCACGGCTCGAACGCCTGCGAGACCGCGGGGCGCGCCTTCGTAGCGCCTTTCAGAAGGGCGAGACCCGGGGCCGCCCCGACTACACGGACGAAGGGATCGGGTTCTTCACCCGAGGGCTCGCCCATCCGCTGCTCGAGGCGCGTCTCGACTCGGCGCTCGGGCTGCTCGAAGCTGGTGGGGACCACAAGGCTCCCGGGCTCGAGGTGCTGGAGAAGGCGATGCACGCCGGCAGCGCCACGGACCGGCTCACCGCAGTTCGCTTCTTACAAGTCCCCTACGACGACGACGCGCTCATCGCCATCCTCGACCGGGCCAAAGAGGATCCGGACGAACAAGTGCGGCTGGCCGCGTCGAACATTCAGGCTCGCCGCAGCGCCAAGTCCCCCGGGGCTCCCATGTCGTCGACGCCGTGACACGATGTTGACCGCCGTGCCGCCGTTCCCGAGCGGGCTCCGTTGAACGATGGCGTCGCCCCTCGGCTTCGATGAACGCTGCGTCATCGTCGGTGCCGGCGCCGCCGGACTCTGTGCGGCGTTCGCGGCGCGCGAGGCCGGACTGACACCTTTACTCCTCGAACGTGAGCCGAGCGCCCTCGGCGCGTGGGCGCACATGGCCGACACGGTGCGCTGCCTGTCGCCGCGGCAATACGACCTCATGCCGGACGGCGACTCGCCACACGGGCCGGGCGAACGTGCGACGGCCGCTGAAGTCGCTGAGCTGTTGACTCGTTTCCAGCGGCGCCACCGGTTTCGAATCCAACGAGCGACGCTCCTCGAGCGGGTCGAGCGCCACGCGCCGCGGGGCTTCCGCCTCCACACGACCGCTGGGGTGCTCACCACGGAGCGTCTCGTGATCGCGACCGGGGAGTTCGGAGTGCCGCGATGGCCCGATCTCGCCGGGTCATTCTCGGGTCCTTACGAGCACTTCCGTACCTTTCACATCCGCTCGGTGGGCCGCGGGGAACGCGTCGCGGTCATCGGCGCGGGCAACTCGGGCGCCGACGTGGCCCTGCAGCTCCTCGCGGCTCGGGCCGACGTGTTCCTGAGCGCGCCGCGGCCCCCCGAACGACCGGCCCCCGCACCGCCACCGCTCGTACGTGGGCTCCTCCATCGGGTGGCCGGGCTCCCGATCGCACACCTGCCGGGGCGTGGTGGATGCACCGACTCGACGCCGGTGGTGGACCCGGGGCTCTTCGACGCGGTGCGCGCGGGCCGCATCACTCTCGTCCCCCGGGCGACACGCCTCACGAATGCCGGGCTCGTCGATGGGGCGGGCCTCGAGTGGGCGGTCGACCGTGTCGTCGCGTGTACTGGCTTCCACCGCGAGACCACGTTCCTGCGTGGCCTCGTGCCGCTCGACGACGCCGGCCGACCCGACCGAGACGCGCGTGGCCCCAGGGCGCGGCGCGACTTCGACGCGGGGCTCGTGCCGATGGTGCCGGGGCTCGGCTTCATGGGGCTCCCGTGTATGCGAACGCGACAGTCCGGCTTCCTGCGCGGCTTCGCGGCCGACGGTCGGGCGGTCATCGCGGGGATCCTCCGGGCGGGGGCCTCGCCGTGATCGCGCGCGCGCTCAGCGCCTCGGGGCTGCTCCTCGCGGCGGGCGCGAGCGGGTCGTACCTCGCCTACACCCTCGGCGAACACGCGGCGCTGCTGCCGGTCGCGCTCCGGGCTCGGGGCCCCGCGTTCGCCCTCGGGCTCGGCGCGAGCGTGTTGGGTCTCTCCCTCGCGCCGTGGCGGCCAAGCGCTTGGCTCTCACTCGCCGTCACGGGGGGCCTCACCGCGTATGCACTGAAGCGCCAGTGGCTGATGCCGCCGTCGGCCCCGCGGTACGTCCCGACGCTCCCGTCGCCATCGGGTCCGAACGGCCTCGTGCTGGTCCTCCCGGACGGTGGCGGGGTTCGCCTCCGCGTCCTGGCGCGTGATCGGGTGGCTCTGGTCGGACCGTGGCTCGTGGTCCACTGCGGCCTCGCCCGGTCCGTGGCCGTCTTCAACGCGCCGGACGACGTCGTCCGGGCCGTACTCCCGCACCGCAGCGGCTTTTGGCTGAACGTGGGCCGAGTCGGCGAGCTCGTCGACGGGGTCGACGGGGTCGGGCGTGATTCGGGTCAGCCCGTCCTCCGCCGGCTCGCGGCGACGGTGCGCACCGAGGCGTCGTGGCGGGCCGTGGCACCCGAGGCGCTTCTGCACGCGCCCCTCGGCGGCGGTCTCCTGGCCTCCGAGCGTCGTCCGCGGGTCCCGAGCGCCCGCGGCGTCGCCGACGGTCCACGTTTCGGGGTGGTGGACGGCCACTCGTGGCGGCCGGTCGATCTCGCCGACCCAGGGCCGTCCCAGCCCGGTCAGTACGTGATCTCGCGCTGGGCAGCCCGCGCTCGGGGCTGCTCCGGTACGGAGTAAGGCTCGGTATTTAAAGGGTCTTTAGGAACTCGATGAGATCCCGACGCTGCGCCGCGTCGAGGAGCGGCTGGCCGTCGTCACCCACGAGGAAAGCGTCGTGTCCCTGGTTCGACAGGCCGGGGCGCGTCGTGTCCATCTCGCGTCGCGGGTCCTCCTTCCACGCCGCCGGGACGTCGGCGCCCACGCCACCCGCCGGCAGGCCCACACACGCGAAGTCGTAGTCAGTGGTGGGGTCGACGTCCGGGCCCATCCAGAAGGTAGTGGGCCGTTCCGGCGCCGGTGAGAGCAGCGCGCAGAGGTTGGGGACCGACTGGTTGTGGAGGTAGGGGTAACGCGCGAAGATCCCGTCGAGCGGCGGCGGGACGTAGCCGGTCTGAGGCTCGACCACCGTCCCCATCGCCTTTGAGATCGCGAGCTTATTGAGCGCCGCCGCGAAGTGTTGCATGCCCTGTGCGCGCTTCGGGTCGGTGCCGACGTCCTTGACCGGTGTCGGCGACGGATAGTCCACGCGAGTGGTGCGAGTGAGCTCGGCGACCGAGCCGTCCGCGTTCGGCGCGTCCCAGGCCTTCTCGTAGCTCCCGTGGCAGGCGCTGCAGTGGGCCTCGAAGAGGGGCTGCCCTCGCTGGGCGGCGTCGAGATCGAGCTGCGCTTCACCGAAGATGTCCACGAAGCGGGGCGGCTCGTTCGCGAAGACCAGTGCGGTGAGCGCATTCACGGCCGCCTCGTTTTCGGCGAGCCAGGCGTCGAGCTCGTGGAGGTCCGTCCCCCGCCCCAGCTCGTTCCAGAGGAAGTTGGTGAAGACCGGGTTGCCCGACACGATCGAGCCATCGAGCAACCACCGCGTCTTGTACTTGAGCGTCCACCAAACCGCCGGCTTCGAGTCGGCGACCTCGGTGCGGAGGGCGTTCTCGCGCGGGGCCGCTTCGAACGCCGGGTCCTTGGTCGCCCACTCGTCATCGCGTCGACGGGACAGCGACAAGGCCACCTGGGCGAGCGAGGTGTCGAGGCCCTGCGCGGCGGGGACGATGTTCTCGATGGCCGCGAGGTTCTTCTGCGTCGCCAGGAATTGCGTCATCTCCGCTTCCGTGGCGTTGGTCATCGGCTGCAGCAGGTCGGCGCTGAGGCTCGGGAAGAAGCCCTTGGCCAGATGGAAGAACTCGTTGGCCCGCGCTCGGCGGTTGGTCATGCCGACGACCGTGTGCCCGAAGAGGTCGCCGACGTGACACGTCGCACACGAGAAGGACATCGCGGGCGCGAGGCCGGTCTCGACGATCCCGACGCCGAGGGGCGTCATGTCGCCGAAGCCCTCCATCTTGCCGAGGTTGTCGGGCCACGCGACGCCGGCGAAGGCCTCGACGCTCCCGTCGTGGTTCGGCAGCCCGAGCCACGCGGCCATCTCGACGAGATCCCCGAAGCCGAGCAGCGTGCGGGCGACGTCCTGAAGGCCGAGCGTCACCTCGTCAGTCGCTTCGGCGTCGAAGAGCGTCTGCATCCACCGCGCGGGCAGCAGCACGCCGGACACGTCGACGGGCCACGAGAGCGCGTAGGCGAGGCCTTGCGTGGCGACGGCGGGCAGCGCCGCGCCGAGGCCGAGGATGTCCTTGCGATGCCCCGCGGCGGGTAAGGTCGCGTTTTTGCTGAAGTCCGGTGCCGGAGGGGGCGAGGTGTCTGCGGTCTCGACGTCCCCGTCGGTGTCGCCCACAGTGTCGCCCACGGTGTCGCCCACGGTGTCGCCCACAGTGTCGCTTTCGGCGTCCCCGGTCTGAGCGTCGAGGCTCCCCGTGTCGGAGCTCGTCCCGGTGTCGGCCGGCTCCGAGGCGGCGGCTTCATCGCTCTCGCAGCCGAGCGCGCCGAGCCCGAGCAGGGCGCTCACGACCCCGGCGGCGGTCGCTGCCGAGACAGGGCTGCGGCGAAAGGAGAGCTGGGTTCGGACCTTCAATGAACGCATGGGACGACCTCGCACGACGACGCGGGAGGATACCCCGTCACCGCCGCCCAGAGCCACCCCCAATGCCCATGGCCGGCCTCCAACTGGAACCGATGGCGGCTTCGGAGTATCGTCCGTCCGAATCGGCACGGCAGGACCCTCGACCTCCGAGCCCATGCATCAGTCGGATCGTCCGGCGTCCGCCACACTGAGCCCTAATCGGCGACGGTGGCGCGCTCCGAACGCCATCCGCGGGGAGTCCGTGGAGCACGCGCCGTCGGCAAGGGGTCGTCCGAGCAGGCCTGGTTTGGCTGCGCTTCGACGCGGGCTCTCGTGGGCGTGCCTGTCGCTCCTGGGCGCTTGTACGGCCTTACCGAGCCTCGAAGGCACGCGCTGCCGCGAGCCCGAGGTCCCGTGTTCGGACGGGCTCGACTGCATCGGCGGCCTCTGCACCCGGCTCGACGGGGCGCAGTCCATCGTCTGTGAAGACGACGCGGCCTGTGCCGCCGCCGATCCGCGTCGACCCTTCTGTCTGGGCACGGGCAACGATGTCTCCTTCGTCGCCGAGACCTTTCGCGACAACTTCTGTGCCGGCTGTGGCAGCGACCTCGACTGTGACGGTGCCGTGTGCGTCCAAGGCGGCTCGACCTGGTACTGCATCGGCTGCACCGACCACTCCCATTGCGACACCGGCCTCTGCTCCAAGAACGTGTGCCGGTCCTGCAAGTCGGACGCGCAGTGCGAGAGCGGTCATTGTGACGATGGACGCTGCGTCGCGTGCACCCACGACGCCGAGTGCCCTCACACGGGGCGTTGCCTCGACGGCGTGTGTCGCGCCTGCGCCAGCGACGGCGACTGCTGCGCCTCGGGCGCGCCGGTGTGTGGAGACGAGGCTTGCAGGGCCCCGTGCGGACGTGCCTGTCATGACCGTCGGTGTATCGCCGACGATCGTGATCGCGGAGGTGAAAGGTGAACGGAGTGACGCCGAGAGCGGAACGGAGCGACGTGCGTCGTCCCTCGTCCTCACAACGCCCGAAGCTCTGGTGTGCCGCCGTGGTCGTCGTGGCGCTCGCGTTCGCGGCATCGGGCTGCGAGAGCCCCGCCACGGATGCGGGCGTCGACGTCGCCACGGACATCGACGCCTCGTCCGGCGACGCGTCCGTCTGCGTGGGGCCGGGTTGCGAGGACGTGCCCGGCCCCCCCTGTGAGACCGGGGTGCTTCTCCCCGGGACCGACCGGTGCGTTCAGTGCGTCACGGATGGCGATTGCCAAGGTGGGGTCTGTCACCCGCAGCGCAATCAGTGCGTCTCGTGTTACCTCGACAGCCATTGCGGCATCGGCGTGTGCGATCCCGAGCGATCCTTCTGCGTCGAGTGTCTTGCCGACGCGGACTGCGGCAGCGGCGACTGCGACGAAGCCAAGGCGGTCTGTCGCGGGTGTGGGTCGGACGCGGACTGCGACGACGAGAACCCTTGTACGGTGGACACGTGCGGAGCCAAGGTCTGCTCGAACACCGTCGTGGATGACGGGGAGCCGTGTGACCGCGATCCGTGCCTCGACGGCGAGACCTGCGCCGAAGGGGCCTGCGTCGGAGGCGAGCGGCGTGCGGCGTGCGACGCGTGCTCGACCAGTGACATGTGCCCAGCCGGGCTCCAGTGTGAGAAGCCGGCGGGGGCGTGCGACGGACTAGGACGCTGCGCAACGCCGCCCGGCGACTGCCTCGTTGACGAGACCGTCTGCGGCTGCGACGGCCTCGAATACCCGGGGGCGTGTTTCGCGCACGCGGCGGGGACGAGCGTGAGCGGTTCGGGCCTCTGCCCGTGCTTCGACGGACCGCTACCGTGTGGACCAGACCGCGGCGTCGACACGGACGGCAATGGCTGCCTCGACCACTGCTTCTGCTCGGCCGACGTGCCTTGTACGAGCGGGACCTACTGTGACGCCGCGTGCGGCCAAAGCGGGACGTGCGCTCCCGTGGAGCCGTGCGACGAGGCGTCGGGGCTCGTCTGTGCCTGCGACGGTCAGACCTACGAGACCGATTGCGCGGCCAAGAAGAGCGGGCTGGCGGTCGCCGCGCCGGGCGCGTGTTGCGTCCCGGTCTCCTGTACGGCGGGCGGTGAGGCCGTGGACGCGGATGGGGACGGGTGCCCTGAGCGGTGCGCGTGTACGACGACGGCGGACTGCCTTCCAGGGGAGCGCTGCGCCGCTGAGGGCTGCGACGCCCCAGGCCTGTGCGAGCCGTGTGCGGCGGCGGGGCCCGTGTGCGGCTGTGACGGTCAGACCTATGAGTCGGCCTGCGCCGCGCCCCGCGTCGCGTCCGTCGGCCCCTGCTGCGCCCCCATGCCCGATGGGTGCGACGTACCCGTCGATACGGACCAAGACGGCTGCCCTGACGCCTGCCAATGCCCCACGGGATCCTGCCCGACGGGACAGCACTGCGCCCCGACGTCGTGCGACGGGGGGCCGTCGCTCTGCCGGGCGTGCCCCGATCAGAAAGGCGTCGTGTGCGGGTGTGGCGGCACGACCTACGCGTCGGCCTGCGCGGCGCTCGAGGCGGGTGTGGCGGTCCTGCATGCGGGCGCGTGCGCTTGTGATGACCACGCCGCGTGCGGCGAGGGGCAGTTCTGCGCGACGGCTGGCTGCGGTGACGCGCCTGGCGCGTGTTTGCCGTGTGAGGCGGGCGCCGTGTGCGGCTGCGACGGCAAGACGTGGCCGAGCGCGTGCGCCGCGCGAGACGCCGGGGTGCGCATCGGCGGGGACGGGAGCTGTTGTGTCTCGCCGAGCTGTGCCCCCGGCAGCGTCCTCGTGGACCAAGACGGCGACGGGTGCCCCGAGACCTGTGTCGCGCTGCCCTGCGCGACCGAGAGCCCGTGCCCCCAGGGCGCCTATTGCGAGCGGCCCGTGGGCGGGTGCGCGACCAAGGGCGTGTGTCAGCCCGCCGAGAGCACCTGCGAGTCACTGCTCGTTTGCGGCTGCGACGGGGTGCAGTACGCCTCACGGTGTGCGGCCGCGAAGGCCGGGACGTCGCTCGCTCGCGTCGGGGCGTGCTGCAAGCCGCTCGCGTGCGAGCTGCCCGCCGTCCCGGTCGACTCGAACGGCGACGGCTGCCCGGACCTCTGCAAGGTGGCGTGTGCGCCGCCGACGTGCCTGTCGGGCAAAGCGGCGGTCGACGTCGACGGCGACGGCTGCCCGGAGTCCTGCCCGTGCACCGTGCTCAGTCAGTGCGGTAGCTCGGAGTTCTGTGAACGGGCGGCGGGCGCCTGCCTCGGGAGCGGCTACTGTCGACCACGTCCCCTCGACTGCACGGCGGCGAGCGGTGGGGCCGTCTGTGGCTGCAACGGCGCGACCTACCCGAATCTGTGCGTCGCCGAACAGGCGGGCGCGACCGTCGCGAGCGTCGGGGCCTGCTGCAAAGTGCCGACGTGTGCGCCGGGAAGCGGGCCGGTCGACACCACCGGCGATGGGTGCCCGGATGCGTGTAAACCCCTTGAATGTACTGTCGATTCCGAGTGCGGGAACGCGGGCTTCTACTGCGAGCGGCCGAAGGGGACCTGCGGCGGGAAGGGGCTCTGCGCGGAGCGCCCCCTCTCCTGCGATGGCGTGGTCGCGGCGCCGGTGTGTGGCTGCGACGGCGCGTCGTACGGGAACCCTTGCCTCGCGTCCGCGGCGGGCGTGTCCTTGAAGGCCATCGATGCCTGCAAGTGCAAGCCAGTCTGCGCCGTCGGCTACGTGGCGCTCGACGCCGACGGCGATGGGTGTGCGGAGGGGTGTGTCCCGGCCTGCAAGACCGACTGCGACTGCCAGGCGGCGACCGGGGGCGCGCCGCCGCTCACCTGCGGATGTGTGGACTGCAAGGCGAACTGGACCTGCCAGCAGGGCGCCTGCAAAGCGACCTGCGACGTTCTCCCGGCCGCGGATTGCGCCACGGGCGGGAGCTGCCTCCAGACAGCGGATTGCCCCGCGGCCGCGTTCTGCAACAAGCCGGCGGGCCAGTGCGCGGTGAAGGGGACCTGCACGGAGCGGCCGACCACCTGTGGCGCCGGGACGGCCGGCAAGGCGCCGGTGTGCGGCTGCGAGGGCAAGTCGTACCCGTCAGCCTGTGACGCGGCGCTCGCGGGGAGCAGCGTCGCTGCCCTTGGGGCGTGCCCCTGACGCGTCAGGGGGAGAGGTTTGGGCCCTCGAAGGACCGCACCACGCGCGTGAACTCGTCCGGGAGAGGTTGGGGGCGCCACGACTCGTCGAGCCAGACGAGGGTCAACGTGCCGACCGCCGCGACCTCTCGACTGCGCTTCTGGCCGATCAAGAAGTGGAACTGATAGCTGGTTCGTCCGAGGTGCGCGATCCGCGTGTTGACGGTGAGGACGTCGTTGTAGCGAGCGGGTGACCTGAAATCGAGCGTCGCGCCGACGACGGCGCCCGGGATGAGATCGCGCACCCGGCCCGTACCTTCGCCGGTCCCAAAACGCTGGAGACCGAGGTGGTTCAGGTAGTCCATACGGCCGACGTCCATGTAGGCCGAATAACTCCCGAAGAACACGATCCCCACGGCGTCGGTCTCCGAGAGCCGAACCCGAACCTCGGTCTGAAATGCGTAGGCGTTGCGATCGAGCGTCGGGCGTGGAGACGGGGCCGCTGGTGCGCTCTCGTCGCGTGCGTCTGGGCTCATCGGTGCGTTCTCCGGGAGGTCATGGGGTCAGCGCCGCAGCTCAGGCGCGGGCACGAACCACTCACCTTGGGGCCGCAGCGCGGGGTCGCGCAAGATCCACTCGCGTAACATCGGCTTCAGGCGTTCGACCTGTTCGGGGTGCGTGCTCGCGACGTCCTTCTCTTCGAAGGGGTCCTTCTTCGTGTCGTAGAGCTCCCAGAGGACCTTCTCGCGGGTCGGTACGTACATGAGCTTCCAGCCGTCGTGGTAGACGGCGCGGTGTTTCGCCACCAGGAAGTCGTCGTCGAGCGAGGGGTCGAGGAAGATCTCTTTGGTGTCCGGCGCGACCGCGAAGGCGCCGAAGCCCTGCATGAAGGGGAGGGTGCGGTTCTTCAGGACCTCCGCTTCGGGGTTGATGAACCACAGCCCGGTCTCGAAGAACACGGGCGGGTCCGAGAGGCGTTCCCGGCCCTCGATCAGGGGCAAGAGCGAAGTGCCGTCGGCCTTGTCGAGGCGAGCGCCGACGAGGCTCGCGAGCGTCGGGCCGAGGTCGATCGAGCGGACGGTGTTCGGGACACGGTGCGGCTTCCACGCGGTCTTGCCGGCGGCTGGCCTCACGATGAGCGGGATCTTGGAGGAGACCGTGCCGCGGAGGTGGTCGCCGTGGCCGATACCGAAGCCCGACTCGTAGAGGTTCTCGCCGTGGTCGGCCGTTACGATGATGCTCGTCTGGGCCATGAGGCCCGCACCGTCGAGCCGATCGAGGAGCGTGCCGATCGCGGCGTCCGTCCCGCGCAGCGCACCCCGATAGAGAGCGACGGCTTGCGCCTGTTCTTCGGCGCCGGGCGCGTGGTCGGCGTCGACCCAGGCCGCCTTGTGGTATCGCGAAGGGCCGTCATAGGCGGCAGCCGTGCCCTCCTGGTAGTACGGATACGGGGCCGCGTACGGGAAGTGGGCGCCCGAGTAGAAGACGACGAGCGCGAAGGGCCGACCGTCACCGTTCGCGATCCAGTCCCAGACTTCGCGTGTGACCAGCGATGGGTCGGCGAGGCGCTCCCACAGCTTCAGGATTGGGAACTGCTTCGTGCTGCCGAGCACGGACAGCAGGTAGGGCAGGATGTGATGATGGAGCTTGAACCCGCCGAGCGCGACGTTGGACCAGAGCGTGAAGCGGGGCACGCGCACCTCTTCGAAGCCGAGCTCGATGCGGCTGAAGATGTCGCCCGCGAAGTCCGAGATGACGGCCGTCCGGTAGCCCCGCGCCGCGAGCTCGTCGATGACGGTGTGCCGCCGCACTGCGAGGTTCTCCGGGGACGGGAACATGTGCCGGACGCCGTGCGTGTGCGGGTATTGTCCCGTGAGCATCGACACCCAGGAGGGGAAGGTGCGCGCCATCACAGTGTAGGCGTCGTCGAAGACCACGGCGTCCGTCGACAGCGCGTGGAGGCGCGGGGTCAGGTCGGCCGAGATGAAGTCTGGCCGTAGCGAGTCGACCGCGAGGACCAGCACGTTGGCCTTCGTCACGGGCGGGGTCGGGGCGATCGTGGCGGCGCCGACCCACACGCCGAGGCCCACGCCCAGCACGCCGGCAAGCGCAGCGCTACGGCGAGGGAAGCGTGCGATCGCGCGAGCGCGGGCGACCGCGGCGGCGACGGTCGAGACCCAACCGAGGGCGGCGAACCACGCGAGCCCGCGGTAGAAGCCGGGCGACGTGTAGTCGGTCACGGCGACTTGCAGGGCCTTCCAGACGCCGCCTTTGGCGAAGAAGGGGTCGTAGTAGACCTGCGGGTACTCGAGCATCGACGACAGCAGGAAGCCCGTGTGGACGAGGAGCACGAGCCCCAGGACGCGAAGGCCGAGTCGCCAGCTCCCCGGGAGCGGCTTCGCTCGAAGGGTCGCGACCGCTAGGAGGAAGAGGTAGGCGAGGGTGCCCACCACCGCGCCGACGGCGGCGTAGAGCCCAAGGAGCTGCGCCTGGAGGGTCAGGACCTCGGTCTTGAACATGGCGATGGCGCGGTCGATGATCCCGCTGTCCTCGACGCCCATGTACTCGCCCGCGCCAAAGCCGATGAGGCTGCGTGCGAAGAGCCCGACGTAGATGAGGGCGCCTAGAATCGGCCCCGAGAGCACGAAGCGCCGGAGCGGGCGTACGGGGGGCCGAGCCGGCGTGGGCCCGCTGGGGGGCGCGACGGGTGGCGCCACGTCGTGGATGGGGAGTGGTGCGTCACGCGACACGGCGGCGCACTCTGGTGGTCGCGAGCGTGGCTGTCAATTCCGGCGCTCGCCCTCGCGTCAAGGCCCAGCGGTGCAGCCCCCGCCTTGGCACACGCCCTGGGCCCCCTCGAAGTCCAAGCACGGGGCCCCGTCGTTGGCCTGCGTGAACCCGTACTCGCCCGCGGCGGGGTCGCAGACGTCGAGGATGATGCAGTCGGTGGGGTTCGGGTCGATCGGCGGCGGCACAGGGGTACCGGGCATACAACCCGCGGTGTCGCAGATCTCGTCGCCGTTGCAGCGGTCGCCGTCGTCGCAAATCATCGAGTTGGGCATGCCCGAACAAAGGCCCGCGCCGTCGCATAGGTCGCCTTCCGTGCACGAGACGCCGTCGTCACAGGTCGCGCCGACGTCGGGCACGAACGGGAAGCCACCGAACTCCTCCGAGCACTCATCCGCGAGCCGCATACACTCGGGGGGCGCTCCCGAGGCGCCCGGCTCGAGCGGCTGGCCGGGGAGGCAGCCGGCGAGCGAGCAGGTCTCGTTACCGTCGCAGACGAGCCCGTCCATGCAGAGGGCGTCATCGGTAGTGCCCTGACAGGTCCCGGCGGCGTCACAGTGATCCGAGACGGTGCACTCGACCCCGTCATCACACGGCGCCAGCGCGGCGGCGGGGACGAGCTGGAAGCTCTTCGAGGCTTCGTCGCAGGCGCCCGCGACGATACAATCCGAGGGGTCCGGATCGGGAGGCGCTGTCGGTGGAGTGCCCGGGATGCAGCCGTCGCCCACGCAAGTCTCGGAGCCGTTGCAGAAGACGCCGTCGTCGCACAACACAGACGTCGGCGTCCCGCCGCAAGCGCCCGCGGTGCACACGTCGTTCGCCGTACAGGTCACGCCGTCGTCGCAGGCCGCGCCATCGCCGAGCGCGCCGATCGGGAATGAATCGGTGGCTTCGTCACACGCGAGCGGGCCCGTACAGTCGCCCGGGTTGGGATCGACCGGCGGCGCCCGCGGGGCACCGGGCTGGCAACCCAGCGTGCCGTCACAAATCTCGTCGCCGTTGCAGTACTGACCATCGGCGCACGCCGCGTCCGATCGCGTGTTCACCGTGCATCCGCCCGCGTCGTCGCAGCGGTCGTTCGTCGTGCACGTGAGCCCGTCGTCGCACGGCGTATCGACGGGCGCCGGCCCTAGCGTGAAGACGCCCGTCTGCGGGTCGCAGACGTTCGGGACGACACAATCGTTCGGGTTCGGGTCGACGGGCAGAGTCGGGACGCCCCCCACACATTCGCTCTGCACGCAGCTCTCGACGCCGTTACACGGGTTGCCGTCATCGCAGATCGAGTCGTCGACGGGCCCAACACACGCGCCGTCGTCGTTGCAGGCGGTCACCGTGGTGCAGCCGTCTTGGTCGAGGCACGAGGTGCCCGCGGGCAGCGGCTTCAAGACGAACGTATTGGCGACGGGATCACAGACCGGGTCAACCTCCATGCAGTCCACGGTGTTCTCGTCGTTTGGCGCCGTGGGCGGCGTCCCCGAAGCGCATCCGGACGGGGTACAGGTCTCCTCCCCATTACAGAAGCCCCCGTCATCACAGCGGGTGTCGTCGAGAGCGCCACGGCACGCCATGGCGCCACCGTCGCTAGCCTGGCAGCGGTCGTCGGTCGTGCAGTCGACGTCGTCGTCACACGTCGCATCGAGCGCGGCGTCCACGACGGGGAACTCGCCAGTCGCCGGATCACAGGTCCCGGGGACCCGGCAGTCGTTCGGATCCGGGTCCACGGGGGCCGTGAGCGGAGTCCCCGCTAGGCAGCCCGTGGCCGCGCAGGTCTCGGCGCCATTACACGCGTCGCCATCGGCGCACGCCGCGTCGTTCGGCGTCCCCGCGCACCCGGACCCGCCGCACGAGTCGCCGGCCGTGCAGGCCACGCCGTCATCGCAGGACGCCCCGGCCGCGGCAGAGACGGCTGGGAAGGTGTCGGTGGCCTCGTCACACGGCCCGGGGACCGTGCAGTCCGAGGTGTTCTCATCCGCGGGCGCCATCGGTGCCAGCCCGGCCGTGCAGCCGGACGGCGTACACTGCTCGGCGCCATTGCAGAACGCGCCGTCGTCGCACTCGTCGTGGTGCGGGGTGCCCGCGCAGACCCCTTGCACGTCGCAGGTGTCATCCGACGTACAGGCGGCGCCGTCGCTGCAGGGCGTCCCGGCCTGCGGGACCATCGGGTAGCTGTCCGTCTGTTCGTTACAGGTGCCGGGTCCGATGCAGTCGTTCGGATCGGTGTCCTCCGGCGGCGGCGGCGGCGTCCCGGCACCGCAACCCGCGGGGCTACAGACCTCGACGCCATTACAGAACTCGCCGTCGTCGCACGCGGCGTGGTCCGGCGTGCCGCCGCAGCTTCCGCCGTCGTCGCAGAGGTCGTCCGACGTACACGAGGCGCCGTCGTCGCACTGGGAGCCGACCGGCTTCTTCACGACCGTGAACGCCCCGGTCGCGTCGTCGCACGGTCCAAAGGACGTGCAGTCGTTCGGCGAGTCGTCGTTCGGCGTCTCGGGCGGCGTCCCGGCGATACACCCCTTGGGTGTGCATTGTTCGGGGCCGTTGCAGAAGGCGCCGTCGTCGCAGAGGGTCGCGTCGGCGTCGCCGGTGCAGGTCAGCGTGCCCTGGGCGTCTTGGCAGGTGTCGGAGGTCGTGCACTCGACCCCGTCATCGCAGGGGCTACTGGCCGCCCGCGGGACCACCGTCCACGAATCCGTCTCTTCGTCGCAGGTGCCGAAGGTCTCGCAGTCGTTCGGCGTGGGATCGTCCGGGGGCGCGCTCGACCCGGCGACACACCCGGTCTCCGTGCAGCGCTCCTCACCGTTGCAGAAGACGCCGTCGCTACACGCGGCGTCCGTGGTCGTCCCCGCGCAGGTCCCTCCGCTGGTGCAGCCGTCGTTCTTCGTACACGACACCGCGTCGTCACAAGGCGTCTCGAGTGGCGCCGGGATCAGGGGGAAGGAGTTCGTGGCCTCCTCACAGGGGCCCGGGACGAGGCAGTCACCGGCGCTGGGATCGCTGCCGACGGGCGCGATGCCTGGGACACAGCCGATGTCGCTATTGCAGGTCTCGACGCCGTCGCAATAGAGGCCGTCACTACACAGGTCGTCCCGCTTGACGCCGGTGCACACGCCGTCGTCCGTGCACACGTCGTCGCTGGTGCACGCGATGGCGTCGTCACACGAGTCTCCCGGCTCGAGCGTCCGTGTCGGGAACGAGTCCGTCTCTTCGTCGCACGCCGTCGGGACCTCGCAGTCGCGCGGATCATCATCGGTCATCACCGGCGCTTCACCCGGGAGGCAGCCGTTCTGGCCGGCGCCGATCGCCGTCGGATTGCAGGTCTCTTCGCCGTTGCAGAAGAGGCCGTCGTTGCACTCCTCGTGCGTCATACATTCATCGACAATCGGCAGGTCTGGCAGGGGAGGGGGGGTGTCCGACTTCACGGCGCCATCGATCGCTTGCACGTCGGTCGCGTCCACCAAGGTCACGTCGCCATCGGCGCTCGTGCTGCCGGCCGGATCCGAACAGCCGAACCCCACCAGGGCGAACACGATTGCGAGGCCCGTCGCCGTGAGCTGACGCGCTCGACGCGCGGCACGGGAGTGGCGGATGGGGGCAGCGACGGCGGTCATCGCGGTCACGAGCGTGGGCTTCTGGCGCATGAATACTCCGAGACGGGAACGGCGTGCGAACGGGGCGGGGCGTGTGCGGTGGGGCGCGGGACCCACCGACGCTCAGATCTTGACGTCGGACATGAACGCGGGCGGCTTTCGGTTCTGTGAGTCGTGGCGGCGCTTCATCGGCTGGAGGTTCACGTGAAACTCGCTGCGTGGCTTCGGCTGCAGCGCGGCGGGGGTGGCCTCGTCGCCCGGCTCGGTGTCGGCGTCTTTGCCGTGTTTTACGGCCATTGGCTTTGCGACCACGTGGCGGGCGCGGACCACACTACCGCCCGCAGGGCTGGCGACGGCGGGAGCCTCGGTGACCGGGGTGGAAGCGGGATCCTTTTCGCTCATGGTTCCTCCATCCGCGTCTCGTCGCGAGTACGTCGTGAAAGTGGCTCTGCGGGGGAGCCGACCGGGATCCGCGAACGCGAATGACGCGAGCGCGGCGTGGGTTCATTCGATGCTAACCGAAGTTGGGGTCGCCTGTCGCCACACGTGCGTTCCGGACGTGTGTCCTCAAGCTGCGTCGACGTCCGGAATACGTTGCACGTCGGCACCGAGGCCCACAAGCGTCTCGACGAGCCGTCGTCCATAACCACGCTCGATGCGATCGGCTCGCCGCACGTGAGACCGGCCGGGCGCAGCCAAGGCCAAGAGCAGGAGCGCCATCCCACCGCGCAAGTCCGGCGCCGTGACGTCGCCGGGGCGTCGCGTCGACCGACCCTCGATTCGAACGGTGGGCCCCTGAACGGCGAGGTGTGCGCCCAAGCTCAGCGCCTCGAGTGCGTAGGCGTGGCGGGTGAAGCGGCGGTCGACGATAGTCGAGATCCCATAGGCGGCCGTCCCGAGCGCCGCGAAGATCGGGTGCAGATCCGAGCCGATCGCGGGGGGCGCGCCGACCTCGACATCGAACGCCGTTAGCGACGTCCCGGACAGGGTGATCCCGTCATCCCCTACGAGGCACTGAGCGCCCGCGCTCGCGAGGAGCCCCACCTCGGGTCCGGGCGCGAAACATGCGCCCGGGGTCACGGTCACCGCCCCGCCCGTCATGAGGCCAGCCACCCACCACGCTACGGCGTCGTCGACGCTCGGGGGGACGGCCATCGAGACGGGACCTCGGTCGCCACACAGGCCCCCGCGTACGTGTACCGTCGCCGCCCCTTCGTCGACCGCCAAGGTCGCGCCCAAGGCGCTCAGGAGGCTGAAGAAGGCCCGGTTCTCGGGCCGGAGGTTGGCGCCCGTGATCTCCGAGTCCCCACGCGCCAGCACGGCCCCGAGCACGGCGACCTGGGTGCCGGTCGTCGAGGCGTGCGCGACGGACAAACGGGTGCCCCGAAGCCCGTTCGGGGCACGGGCCACGAGCGACCTCCGGACGGTCGCGACCTCGGCCCCGAGCCGCCGTAGGCAGTCGAGGTGGACGTCGATGGGGCGTTCGCCGATGGCGCACCCGCCCGGGAGGGGGACGGCGCCGTGTCCGAGCCGGCCGAGCAGCGCCGTCAGCAGCAGCGGCGTCGATCGCAGCGCTCCGGTCGTGGCGTCGAGCGCTGCCGCGTGCGAGTCGGCGCTCCGAGTCGAGCGCGGTGCCGTGATGGTGAGCGCCCCATCCCGGCGCTCGAGGGACGCGCCGGCGGCCAAGAGGGCCGCTTCGAGCGCGACGATGTCCCCGAGGTCGGCCGGCCACGACGTGAGCGTCGCCCCGGAGTCCGAGATCAGCGCGCCAATGGCCATCGGGATGGCGGCGTTCTTGCCACCCGAGAGCGTGACGGTGCCGCTGAGGCGGGCCCCGCCCACGACGTCGAAGACGGGGAGTGGTTCAGCCTGTCGGTTGCGCATTCGGTGAGTCCACGGCTGCCTCGCATCGGTGGGGCAGCTCGGTGCCGCGGCCGATGCCCGCACGCTAGCAGACCACGAGATTCTTGACCCGATCGCGCCACCCCGTTACCCAGCGCGGGGCGTGTGGACGTGCCGCGACCGATGTCGACGCCACGCCGCCCGAAGAATCCCGACGACGACGCGAAGCGCCCCCACGAGGGCAGCGTCGCCTTGCGTCCCCGATGTGACGCAGCCAGGAGCGAGAAGCCCGTGTACGGAAGGCGACGAGTCGCGGTAGTGGTCCCGGCGTTCAATGAAGCTCGGCTCATCGGACGTACCGTGGCCGGCCTCCCCCGTTGGGTCGATGAGATCATCGTCGTCGACGACGGCTCTCGGGACGGGACGGCCGCGGTCGCGCATTCAACCGGGCGATCGGGGCTCACCCTCCTCCAGCATGCGAAGAACCGCGGCGTGGGCGCAGCGATCGTCACGGGCTATCGCGAGGCCCTTCGGCTCGGCGTCGACATCGCCGTGGTGGTCGGTGGCGACGCGCAGATGGATCCAAACGAGATGGACCGGCTCATCGAGCCCATCGCTATTGGGGCGGCCGACTACGTCAAGGGCAATCGGCTCGTTCACCGCGACGTCGAGCATCGCATGCCCCGCCCCAGGCTCATCGCGAACCGCATGCTCACGAGCCTCACGCGCCTCGCGCTCGGACGCGGCGACTTCGGCGATTCGCAATGTGGCTACACCGCGATCTCGCGGAGCGCGCTCCTCGCCGTGCCGCTCGACCGGGTCTGGCCCCGCTACGGCTATCCGAACGACTTGCTCGGCTGGCTCCTCGCGGCCGGGCTCCGCATCGCCGAACGCCCGGTGACGCCGATCTACGGCGAGGAACGCTCACACATTCACCCCATCACGATCGGGCCCACGATGGCACTCGTCTTGGCTCGGACGTGGTGGCGTCGACGACGCGCTACCCGACAGGCGCGTCTCGTCCCGAGCTGAGTCTCGGGCCTGACGGCGGCAGGCCGGTGGCCCGGCGAAGTTCCGTCTTGACGCCCTCGTCCCCATCCGACATTGAAGCCGGGTGTCTCCGACCCCACGACGATTAGCGACTTGGTTCGTAGCGCTGCCTCTCCTGGTGGTCGAAGCTGCACCCGCCCGCGTCGTGGAGACCCCGCTCTTGGCCCGCAACGGCACGCTCCTCGTCGAGCAGCGCGAAGTCGATTGGCCGCGCGGGTTCGATCGCGTCCGGTGGGTCCTACGCCGGGCCCAACCCGATGGCGACTTTCGACCCATTCAGACGGTCACTGCGCTGGAGAATGAGCGGACTTGGTACGCCGATCGCGGCGAGGTGGAGCTCTACCGAGTCGACCTCGGGCGGGCCCGTCGCGCGCTGGTGTCGGAATACGAAGCGTCGGGCTTCGAGCCTCCGTCGTCCCTCCCAGTCGACGTGCAATCCGCGTGTGATCTCGGCGAGTGTGCTCCGGCGCTGCTCGCGGGTGGGTCCTTCCGACTTGGGAGCGAACGGATCGACGTTCACCTCGAGTCGAGCGGAGCCGGCGGCTTAGTCCGGCTCGAAGCCGTCTCGACCCGGCGCTCGCTGACGTTCGACGCCCCGGACGCGATGGACGCCGAGCTCACCCATGGCAAGAAGGCGCGGCTCGATCTCGCCCGTCTCTCGTCGGTGTCGCTCACGCCCGACGGCGCGTGGATCATCGTCGCGCTCGACACCGTCGTGCCCATCCACGTCGAGGTCCCTCCGGGGCGCGTCCTCATCCCGATCCAGCTCGACATGCTCCTCGCCGGCCTCGGGCTCGAGGCCCTGGGTGAGTTCCTCGACCAGGGCGTGCCATGACCGCCTTTGTGACTCGGTTGGCGCTCATCGCGCTCGCCACCGTCGCGTGCCGGCCCGCGAGCGATCCAGCGCCTACGGTCGACGCAGGCCCGCCCGTGTCGCTCCCAGCCCCGCTCGTGACGAGTGGGGTCGTCAAGGCCGCGTCCATCGCCCTCTCCAAGGACGAGAACCTCACACGGGATCAGGCGGAGCTCCAGGTCGTCTTCGTCGGGTCTCCTGCTCGAAACGGCGGCGCCACCTCGCCTCTCCCCGAGACCGATCCCCGCTTCGACACCGACCGAGGCTGGATCACGGTCCTACCGGAGCCGGGAGATCGCCCTGTCGCGACGGGACGCCCGAACGAGCTCCTCTCGCTCGTACCTGGGCGGTATCGCGTCCGGCTTGCGCTCGCCTTCGAACGCCTGTCCCTCTTCGGCGACGTCGCCCCCATCGTCGTTGGGCCCGGTGAGAGGGGCATTGTCAGTGTCTCCCTCGAAGCTCGTCTTGGGCGCTTGACTGCACCCGGAGCGCCTCCGGGCACGGAGTTGCTCGTGCGGTCGATGGACGGGGGCGCCGTCATCGCGCGGACACCCGCCGCCGAAGCGATGGACCTGCCCGTCGGCACCTACCGGGTGTCCCTGGTCTCCACCAGCGGCGCTGGGAGCCCGTTGGTCCTTGCGCCTATCACCATCACGCTCGGCGAGACCGCGAGTCTCGTCGTCCCCGAGTCGTCTCCCCTCGGCCGAATCGAGCTCCGCGTCAGCGGCCAAGCCGGCACCGGCGCGTTGGTCGATGGCCTCACGGTTTCGGCGCGTGACTCCGACGGGAATCGGCACGAGCTCGGCCCACGCGGCGGGTCGCTCCCGTCGGGCCGACATTCACTCACCGTCGCGTGGCGACCTTCGGCGCTCGTCGATGTGTCAGTCACGCGTGAGCTCGTCGTCCCAGGCGGTGGTACGGCGTCGTCCGAAGTCGTCCTACCGGTGAAGGCGGGCTGGGTGCGCGTCACGACCACCCGGCAGGATTGCCTGACCACGGCGCGGGCCGAAGCCGGAATCGCGGAGGCGCCCGCGGGAGAGTGGATTGCGGTCCTCGAAGGCGAGGTCGACATCACCGTTCGCTGTAAGGACGAACCCGACCGCCGCCTGCTCGGCCTCGTGGTGAAGCCCGGCGACCGTCAGACCCACCAGCTCTGAGCCCGACGCCCTCGGCCGACCGGCGCCCGCCGGGGCTGCAGAATGGCTATCAGCGAACAGCGGTCGGCGATCAGCCCGGGCGCCGACCGCCGGCCGACCTGTCGGCCCTCGCGCGACGAGACCCGTCCTTGCCGGGCTGACCGCGGAGCGCTGAAAGCCCCGCGTCACCTCCGGCTGAAGCCGGCAACGCCGGCGCCCGGGCTGACCGCTCCGATGCGGCACCGAGCGACTCGGCCGACCCTCACGACCCGCTGCTGCGAATCTCGCGCTCGAGGGCCCAGAGACCTCGCAGGGCGCGCTCACAGGCGTCGGCCGGAAGCGACCGTAGGGTCTCTTCGAAGGTCGCACACGGCTCACTGACGGTGGACGCCGCGCGACCGAGCGGGCAAGCCTCCCGGTGGAGGCGCTCGCAGCTCTCGGGGCGCGCCGCTTCACGGATGGCAGCCATCGCGAGCAGCGACAGTGAGACGGGCGACACGTCGAGGTCGAAGCGGACGAGGTCCCGGCTGACGGTCAGCGCGGCAGCGACCACGAAGCGATCGCTCACGAAGTCGACGATTCGGGATCGGGGCGAGGTGGCCGCGTCGCCGCTCCCCGGGCCACGGGCGCCCGTGGCGAGGGGCGCCCCGAGCGCTGGAGAGAGCCACGAGTCTGGAAGGAGCGCCACCAGCTCCGCGAGCCAGCCCACTGCGACCGCCGTGTTGCGATCGGGCAGCTCCGACAGCGCTGCCGCGACCGAGGGCAGCCGCCCGAAGCCATCCCCGGTCTCGTGAGCGCGCCGCGACGCGTCCACCACGGAACAGGGCGCGCCGAAGACCAGATAGTCGCCCGCAATCGTCGCGCAGAGCACCTCCTCGGCGGGGCCGCCGGAGGCCGCGTTCACACGCACGAGTTCGTGCATCCCGGAGCGGAACCGGCGTTCGAGTCGACCCAGCGGCCCGTGACTGCGGTCTCCACTGAGCTTCTGATCGCCGTCGCTGCCGAGCATCCCACCGGGTAGCTCCCACGCCGACGCAAGGTCGAAGGCCGCTGCGATGACGGGCTCGGGGTCGAAGGAGCGTGCGACGACGACCCAGCCCGGTGCGCGTGGTTCGTCGGCGCCGTCCTTGGGTGCCGGCGTCGAGTCACGACTCCCAAACGCGCTCGCTCCGCGTGTCGCGGCGCGGCTCGACGTGGGTACAACGGCGATGGCGACCTCTCCCGAGAGGCGCGGCAAGACGTCCGACATGAGGCTCAGGCCTGTCTCCGCTTGCGTCCGGTTCAAGTTGCTGAGGGCGGCCGCGGCGCCGCTCGGGCTCCCGGCGATCGCTTCGAGGAGGGGCGGCCGGATCATGCTCCAGAACCCGGGCCCATCTTTGAAGCTGAACGCGGCGGCCGCCGACGCGGTCGCCGGGACGACGTCGAGCGCGCGTTTTCGCGTCACGGCGAGGACGGCCTCGGCGGCCTCGAATTCGTCCCCTTCCGCGGTGAAGCCGATGACGGCGCGTTCATGGCCACGGTCGAAGCGGATGGCGAGCCCGAGTGGCGCGGTGCCGGATTCGTCCGGCGAGAGCGGGAGGCCGATGCTGCGGCCGAGCGCGCCTTGAAAGGCGGGGGGCAGGTACAGGAACACCGGGTCGGCCCGGCTGGCGAGGTCGAAGGCGGAACGAAAGCCGTCCGTGTCGCTCAGGGACCACGCGGGCTCATCGGTGAGGCCGTCGAGCACGTGCTCGAGCGTTCTGCTTCCGCCGAAGGCCAAGAAGGCGAGGTCGTTCACGCGCGCGGCGTGGACCGGCAGGCTCGGGCTCGCGCTCCGGAGCACCCGCACGCCGGCGCGCTCGCCGATGTCCCTGAAATCCGACAGCAACTGTTGATCGAGCGCCTTGGCGGCCCCGTCGGCGATGAGCTCGAGGGCCAGGAGTGTCTCGAAGCCGCCGCCTTCGACCGGGACGACGGCCACGTGTGTCGCGCCGACGCCGTGTTTGAGTGAGTCGAGGAGGGACTGACTGAGGGGCAGATCGAAGGGGGCGCCACTCACGACGAGCTGCTGCTCGCGGGCGACCACGCCACGGAGGGGCAGGGTGCTCCGCCACACATCGAGGCCGAGGACCTGCTCTTCGATGAGCCCGAGGCCCCCGAGGCGCAGGTAGAGCGCGGTCTCGGGCGGGAGGACGTCCGAGACGCGGTTGCCGGCTCGGCTGTGGTGCCACTCTCGGAGGATCCCGGTCGAGAGCGAGACGGCGGAGAGGCCGATCGCGAGCCAGACCAAGATCCGCTTTCGTTCCGGCTCTCTACGTCCCACCTCGGGGAGGGACGGCGACATCTGGATGACCACCGACGCGTCCATCGGTGGTCGTAGTCCGCTGGCATCAGGGCTCAGGTGGGCGGTCGAGGCGTCCCGGTCCGACGGCACGCGCGACGGCGACACCCCAGCTCTGCGCTCCGGCGCCTTCGTGTCGCCATCGGTGCCTTGGTTCTCGTCGTTCACTCGGGGCGCTGCGAGGATCGGGCGACGGGCGACCATTCCGCTTCGAACCACCGGGCGAAGCGCGCGATCCCGGACTCGAGCGTGACGCTTGGCTTGAAGCCGGTCAGCGCTTCGAGCGCCGTGGTGTCCGCCCAGGTCGCGGTGACGTCACCGGGTTGCAGCGGGGCGGAGCGGCGCTTGGCCGAGCGGCCGAGCGCCCGTTCGAGCGCGGAGACCACCTCGAGGACCGTCACCGGATGGCCCGCCCCGATGTTCAAGACACGATGGGGGCGCGGTCCCACCTTCGGGAGAGGGCCGAGGCGCACCAGACCCTCGACCACGTCGTCGACCGCCGTGAAGTCACGCGCGAGCTGTCCGTCGCCGTAGAGCTCGATCGGCCGGTCGGCGAGGATCGCGTCCGCGAACTTGAAATAGGCCATGTCGGGGCGCCCCCACGGCCCATAAACCGTGAAGAAACGCACACCGGTGAGCGGCGTCCCGAAGAGGTGCGCGTAGCTCGACGCCATGAGCTCACCAGCGCGTTTGGTAGCGGCGTAGAGGCTCACTGGGGTGTCGGCCGGGGCGTCTTCCCGAAAGGGTTGTGGTGAGTCGTCGCCGTAGACCGACGAACTCGACGCGTAGATCGCGTGCTGCGCGGGATGGTGCCTCAACCCTTCGAGGACGTTCAGGAAACCGGTCACGTTCGAGTGGAGATACGAGTGAGGGGACTCGAGGCTGAAGCGCACACCTGCCTGCGCCGCGAGGTGATAGACGCGCTCGAAGCCGCCGTCGGCAAAGAGTCGAGCACAGAACGCCGCGTCCGCGAGGTCGCCCTCGATGACCTTGAGCCCGGAGAGCTCGGGTCGCGCGAGCCGAGCCCGCTTCAAGGCGACGTCGTAGTAGGTCGTGAACGAGTCGACACCGACGACCGTGTGCCCATCTCGGAGGAGCCGCTCGGAGAGATGACTGCCGATGAAACCAGCGGCACCGGTGACGAGGACGCGCATCGGAGCTGTTGTACCATAGCTCTGCCGACTCTGCCGTCGTCTCCTGGCCTAGCCACTCGCGCCGGTGTCCTGGCCCCTATGAGTCACCGCGGCTACACTCCGCCGATGTTTCACGCGCCCCGCCTACACCGCTTCTCGTCGCAGCGTCGCTGAGCCTCATGGCCACACCCTCTTCCGTGTCTTCGAGTGCCGCCGGGTCGTCTCGCTGGGCGTCCGGCAGCACCCTGACGCGCGACCTCATCGCGGCGACGCTCCTCGCGCTGCTCGCGCTGGCGCTCCGGACCGTCGACCTCGGGCTTCTGGAGTTCAAGGGGGACGAAGCAGTCGGAATCCACCTTGCGCTCCCGATGGCCGAGGGCAAGGCGCTGCCGCAGGTCGGGCTCATGAGCTCGGTCGGTCTCCACAACCCGCCCTTGTTCATCTGGTTCACGGCGGTGCCCGCGGCCTTTACAGTCGATCCGGCGACCGTCACCGCGATCCTCATCGGTGGGCTGAACGTCCTCGCCGTCGTGCTCACCTTCTGGCTCTTCCGCGGGCGGCTCGGCTTCTGGCCCGCCCTGATCGCCGCGCTCCTCTTCGCCGTGAGCACGTGGCCGGTGCTCTACGGACGCAAGCTCTGGGCGCAGGACTGTCTCCCACCCTTCAGCGTCCTGCTCCTCCACGTGCTCCTCCTCGTGTATGAACGGCGTCGCACGGGGTGGATCGCGGCGGCCCCCGTGCTCGCGTGTGTACTCTGGCAGTTGCACTTCTCGGGGATCCCAGTCGTGCTCCTCACGCTCGTCATCCTCGCCTTCCGATTCCGCACGCTGAACTACAAGGCGCTCGCCGCGGGCGTCGGCCTCGCGGTGCTCCTCACCGTGCCCTACCTCCAATTTCAGGCGAAGAACGACTGGCCCGACGTGAAGGGGCTCCTGGCCATGGCGAGCGGCAAGAAGGCGGACGGGGCTCCGAAGGATCCCTCCAATCGGACCCGCTTCGACGCCTTGCAGTGGACGGGCTACGCGTCGGTGGGGGCCGATCTCGGCTACTCCCTCGGCGACTCCACCGACGCCTTCCGCACTGAGCGGAGCGCGCTCGGGCGCACCCTCGGCGGAGTGGCGACCTGGGGCGGGATCGTGGCGATCGTCGTCGGGCTCGCGTACTGGGGGGCCGGGCTGATGCGGCGCCAAGCCGACGCGCGACGGCCGACTTTACCAGTCGCGACCTTCTTCCTCTTCGGCTACGTCGCACTCATGGCGGTGCTCGGTCTCGACCGTATCTACCCGCATTATTTCATCATCGTTTACCCGGTCCCCTTCCTCCTCGCCGGCGTCGGGCTCGCATCGGGCATCCGCTTCGGCTCGCGCGGCGTGGTCGCCTGCGCCATCGCCACCGCCGCCATCGTCGTGGGCCACATTGCCACGCTCGGGGAGCTCCGCTCCTTCCTGAGGGCGCATGGCGGCGCGGCCGGAGACTACGGCGTCATCCTCGAACACAAGGTGAGGCTCGCCGACTACGTCGCGACCCACGGTCTGAAGCTCGGGAGTACCCCCGGCTTCGAGTTCGGCCATCTCGTCGACATGCGAATGCGCTACGACGGCGCCATCGATGAACGCGCCGACATCCCGCCTGCGCCGACCGCGGGGCGCACGATTCGAGTCTACGACAGCCTGCGCCAGCGCCACGCGAACGCTCTTCGCTGCCGCGGCCGACAAGACTTCGGCCCGCTCGTGACCTGCCCCGAGCGCTGAACGTCTCCCGGAGGGGCGGTCAGCGCTCGGAGTTCAGCGTTGAGACACTCGCCGGCGCCGCCGGAAGTAGCCCTCGGTGTCGAGTCCGTCATGAGCCCCGGAGCCGGCGGACCGGGCCAATTTCAGTTTGCATTTCTGTGGTGGCTGCCCGGCTGACCGCTGGCGCCGGAGCGCGGCTGCCACGCGGACGGCACGTCGATGGCGAACTCGAGGCGCTCTCCCCGCGTCGGGTGGTCGAACGAGAGCCAACCCGCTTGTAACGCGATGGCGCGGCCGTCGTGCCACGCGGGCCCTCCATGGCGCACGTCACCGACGATGGGGCAGCCGAGCTCCGAGAGCTGCAGCCGTATCTGATGTTTACGGCCGGTCTCGAGCTCGAGCTCGACTTCCCAGAAGGGTGAGGACGCCATCGCGCGCACGGCCACCACGACCAGCGCCGCGTCTTTGCCGTCGACCACACCCACGATCCGCCCGAGCGGGGGGGCTTCCGTCGTCCACGCGCGATAGCGCTTCATCATCCGGCGCTGTCGCACTTGCTCGGAGAGACGTGAGGCGGCCTTCGACGTCCGTGCCAAGACGAGCAGCCCGGTCACGGGGCGGTCGAGCCGGTGGACGAGTCCGACGAAGGCCCGGCCCGGCTTGTCGTACTTCACGCGCAGATAGTCCGCGACGACGTCGAGGAGGCTTCGGTCCCCTGTCTCGTCGCCTTGCGACAAGAGGCCGGCCGGCTTGTCCACCACCAGGACGTGGTTGTCCTCGTAGAGGACGGGGACGGGTGGCGGCGGGGGCGGGCGCTCGGATGTCGGGTTCAGAAAGAGGCTCCGGGCGTCAACGGGGGCGATCGTGCTGGGGACGCGTCGCCACGCCGAGCCTGCCGGCCCGCGGCCAAGGACGCAAGGACGCCCGGCGCGTTTGGAGAGTGCGGGTGCGCCGCGTTCGGCGGCGGCTCTCGACCCTTGCGGCCATGGCCGTCGAAATCGCCCATCTGGCTTGGAGACGCCCGTTAGGGGCGGTACAAGGAGGGCGATGCACGTCGAGCCCAACAGCCCCAGCGCGGCACCCACGCCGGACGTCGAGGCGAACGGAACGACAGAACCGCCTTCGGACGAGCGGCCCGAGCGGCGGACGCGCTTCACTGGCGGTCGCATCACGTCACCGCGCGGGCACGTCTCGGAGGCAGGGAAGGGCGTGGTCCCGACGGGGGACTCGGCTCCAGCGGGTGGCCCCCTGCTCGGGCCCGCCGGGGACGACCTCGTCGCGAGCCCTGATGGCGCACTCGAGCGTGGACCCGCTCGGCTCAGCCCGTCCGAGCGCATTGGCTTCGTGGCCGGTGCGGCGGTGATCGCGGTCCTGTTGGCCTTCTACTACCTCATTCATGACCGGCCGTGGTTCGCGCTTCGTTTCGGTGACGCATCGGAGAAGACCATCGCCGCGGCCCGTCTCGGGGAGGGCGGTGAAGACGCGTTCCCGGCGCTGGCCCGCCTCGCCGAGGACGAGTCCGCCGAGGTCCGACGTGCTGCGCTCGAAGCGATGGTGTCGGTCGCCTCCTTGGAGCCGAAGTCGGTCGACGTCGCCACGCGCGCGCTCGAGGATCCCTCTGCGTCCGTCCGCTTGGCCGCGATCGCGGTTCTCCGACAGTCCCAAGGCGATCCGAGGGCGGCGTCCGCGCTCGTGAAGGCCCTCGGTCGCGCCGAGCCGGCGTTACGTCGGCAGGCCGCCGAAGCGCTCGCCACCTTTGGGGGCAGCGCGTCTCCGGCCGTCCCTCTACTCATCGCGATGTCCATCCATCACGGCAAGGAGCGAGGCTCCGTCGACGATGTGGCGGGGGCCACGCTCGACCGCCTCGGGGCGAGCGTCACCAGCGGCCTCGTCACCGCGAGCCAGAGCGTCCGAGGCGGCGTGCGGGCAGCCGCAATGCGCCGGCTCGAACAGCTCGCCGCCACGTCGGAGCCCGCCCGCCTCGCTCTCGAGAGCCGAGCTACGAGCCGGTTCTCGGACGTTCGTGCGGCCGCGACCGTCGCGACAGCGCGATCGGGCGACGCCAGCCTCGAGACCGTTCATCGCTTGGCGTTGCTCCTCGATCGGCCCGAGACCCGTGCTCAAGGCAGCGTCGGGCTCCGCCAGATCGCCGACAAGGCCGATCTCGCCGGCGCCGACGCCACCGACGCGGCGGCCCTGGTCCCACGTCTCCTCTCGCTCGGCGGCGATGACGACTTCGACCGGCGCGCCGCCGCGACCCTCACGCGCAAGCTCGGCATCGCGGCGCTCCCGGCCCTGACGGCAGGCGTGACGCGCGCCGTCGAGCCCGAACGCCGCCGGGCGCTGGCGGCCATCTCGACGCTCGGGAGCGCGAGCCTAGCTCCGAGTAGCGGTACCGAGGCCTGTCTCGCGGTCCTCTCGGCCGAGCTGAACGCAGGTCGCGACCCAGAGCTCGTCTCGGCGGCCTTGGCGTCGTTCGGAGGTCTTGGCCAAGACGTCTTGGCTCAGGCCATCACGCCAAGTCGGAAGCGCCCCATTCGGATCGCTGCGATCACCGCGCTCGCGCCGATGCCACTCATCCCCGCCGCGCTCGACGCCCTGAAAGCGTGCATCGGCGGCCATGACGGCACCTTGGCCGCCGCCGCGCTGGCGCGTTCCGGCAGTGGCCTCGCGGTGCTGGTCGACGCGCTCGGCGATCGGCAAGCCCGGGTTCGGCGTCATGCCGCGGACGCGCTCGTCGCGTCGACTCTCGCCCCTACATCATCACTCTACGACGCCTTGGCGCGCCTCGCTCGAGCCCGAGACGCGCGCGTCAGGACCGCGGTCGCTACCCTACTGGCGCGACTACCGCGGGACGCCGACGTCGAGGGCGTTCTGGATCGACTCGTCCGCGACCGGGCGCCGTCGGTACGCAAGGCGGCGTCGGCCGCGCCACGTCCGGAGCCCGCCCCCCC
>JADMJS010000551.1:0-2233 GCA_018780435.1 Myxococcales bacterium | reverse complement strand
TGGCAGGGCGTCCCCTACCTGGCCTACGAGCTCGTGGACGGCGCGCGCAGCCTCGAGGCCGCCTTCGCGGGGGCCCCCCTGCGCGAGCGGGTGCGCCTCGTGCGCGACGCCGCGCGCGCGCTCGGGCACGCGCATCGCCGCGGCGTCGGACGACGCCGACGACCAGGAGCCCCCGCCACCCCCACCGGAGCCCTATTAGACCATGACAGACAAACAACGTGCTGCGATCGCCATCGCCGCGGTCGTTGGGCTCACTGGGCTGGCTACGGCCGGTTTCCTCTACGCGATCTCGAGTCGAACGCTGCGAGTCCCCATCACCCGGGTCGAACCGACCATCCGCACCGCCGCCGCCGCCGACTCGATCAATGGTGGGAGCGCGACCGCCGCTGGCGCCAACCGCGACGCCGCCATCCCGCAGAAGGGCGACACGGGCGACTGGATCATCCCGGTGGCTCATGGGGTCGAGCTCTGCATACCTGCCGCCCCGGCGCGCCATCCCTTCGTCTACGCCGTGCTCGGGAGCGCGGCGACGCTCCGTTCGGCGCGCCTCGACGGCTCCGCGAATGCCACCGTCCGTCTCGGCGATCACGGAAGTGAGCTCCGGACATCGGCGGCCCGGATCTGCGCGTGGATCTCGCCCGCCGAGGTGGCCGCGCTCGGCGCCGGAGAGCTGTCACTCTTCGCGTCCAACACGGCCGTCTCGAGCGCCATCATCGAGCAGGTCCTCGATGGTGGTGAGCCGACCGAGCTGTCCCACGAGGCGGCCGTCGTCGGGACGTCCTTGATACGGTTGCGCGTCCCGTCCGAGTCCCAGGTGGCGTCGCCGAAGACGCCGCCGGTCACCCGGTGAATCGAGATGTCGACTTTCTTCGATACGCTGCGACTTTCGCTCTAAAGTTTATAGTTAGATGGACCGCTAGTCGCCCATGGGCCGCGATCCTCGAATTCAAGACGATGCCACGGGGTGTGAACCGGTCCGCTGACATCAAAGGCCACCATGCAAACGTGCCTCATCATCGATGATTCGTCGGACGTTCACGCGCTGCTCAAGGCCCGGCTCAAGCCGGAGGGGCTTCGGCTCGTGCACTCGCTCAAAGGCGACGAGGGGTTGGAGCTGGCCCGGACCACGTTGCCCGACGTCATCCTCCTCGACGTGGACATGCCGGACATGAACGGCTTTGACGTTTGTAGCGAGCTCAAGAGCGACCCCCGTACGTGGTCCATCCCGGTCATCTTCCTGACCGTGTCGGACTCCTTGCACCTGAAGGTGCGCGCGTTCGACATGGGGGCCGCTGACTACGTCACGAAGCCCTTCTTCCAAGAAGAGCTCCGCGCGCGGGTCCGCGTCGCGCTGCGTATGAAGCGGCTCCAAGATCTGCTGTCTGAACGCGCCCAGATAGACGGCCGCACGGGCCTTTGGAATGACGCCTACCTGAAGCAGCGGCTCGAATATGAAGTCGACGCCGCCCGTCGCTTCACTCGATCGCTGTCGCTCGTGCTCATCGACATCGATGGGATGAGGGGGCTAAACGACCTGCACGGCGTCCCATTTGGCGACCGCGTCATCCAACAAGTGTCCGAGCTGCTCATTGGCCACGCGAGGCCATCCGACGCCGTGTGTCGCCGAAACGGGGACGAATTCGCACTCGTCCTGACGGAGACCGACCTCGAGGTCGCGACGCGCCAGGCCGATCGTCTCCGCCGCCTCATCGGTGAGCTGCACTTCGAAGCAGAGGGGCGCCCACTGCAAGTCACGGCCAGCTTCGGGGTGTCCGAGTGGCGCTCCGCCGCCGACGCCAGTGTGTTCCTGGCCCAGGCCGAAGCATGTCTGGAGTCGGCCAAGGTCGCAGGGCGTAATCGGGTCGTCCGTCACGACGCAAGCTAGCGCGCCGAACCGGAATCCGACCCCGGTCTTGGCCGTCCCGGGGGGCGCCGGCCCCACGACACGAGGCGGGGTCGGGCGAGTGGCGCCCGGACACCACGTAACGACGGCATCGGCGGCTTGGGGCCGCTCAGGACGACCGGAGGACGCCGGGTCGGCCCTTTAGAACCGACGTCGGTCCTGCTTCCGCATTTCGGGAGATTCAACGAGGGCGCCGCCGAGGCCGTAGTCGGCCTCGCGGCGAGGTGACGTCGACCGAGCCTCAAGGGCCCGGCCGACGAATCGCCTCTATTACGGCTTCGGGAAGTACTTGTTGATGACCTGCTTGAAGGCCTGGACGGAGTAACCGCC
>JADMJS010000596.1 GCA_018780435.1 Myxococcales bacterium | reverse complement strand
TGCACTTCGGCCTCGGCACCGCGTCCGTCGCCGAGTCGGTCGAGGTCCTCTGGCCGGACGGCGCCAAGAACGCCGGCGCCAATGTGCCCGCCGGCTTTCATCGTATCGTCCGGCCGTGATGCGCCGGGCACGTGTGCCGTACTGCGAGCACGTGGCCTTGACGGAGGGCGGGGATTCGGGTGACGCTGACATCGATGGTGCCGCGACTCGTCTGTTTGACGCTCCTCGCTACAGGGAGCGTGGGTGCTCAGTCTCCGACGGTCTCCGTGGGGCTCGAACACTGGACGCTGTGGAGTAATGCCGAGGCTCCGCTCTCGACGCTCGGGCTGGCGGCATCGGTCGGCCTCGAGATCGATGGCTGGCAGGTCAGCCTGACTGCCGGCGCGATGAGCGCGGTGTCGGAGTCCGTCACGGTCCTCGAACCCCTCACGTTCTGGGTGGTGCGTCCAGAGGTCAAGCTGACCGTCGTCTCGGGCGAGTACGTATCGGGCGTGCTCGCGCTGACCCCCGTCTCGTTCGTGATGCCCGTCGGCACGGTTCGGTCGACGACCAATCCCTGGTGCCGGCTCACCATTGGCCCACTCTGTCCGCCAGAGGACATCTCTACGCTGGCGCCACTCAACGTCGGCACCGATGCTGGGGTAGCGATGGAGGTCAAGGTGTCGAAGCATCTACTCCTGTCGCTGACCGGCGCATTTCACGGCTACTGGTTCCTCGGGGACCTCGGCTACGGCCTGCGTGTGGGGCTCTCATTGGACGTTCGGTTCGATGATGAGTGATTGGAGCCGTGCATCGGTCTCATTGAGACCCACCTCGAGACACCGCTGTCTCGTGCCCTCGCCTCACTCTGGCGACGGGGCGGAAGCGGGAGGCCGTTCGAGCACGGCGACCTTGTGAGGCGTTGAAGTGTGGGCGGGGGGATGATCCATTCGGAGAGTTGCACTTCTGGCTCAGCGAGTCTCGCTGATGACTTAGTCGTCGCGCCAAGATTGCCTGTGCAAGTAGACGGCCGCCGCATCCACGCTAGCGTCGTTGCGCTCCCTGCGGCGTACCATGAGTATGCCTCAGTTGCGCGCCTAGATGGCGCGGCGCTGCGACCGTCTCCTTGTGACAGGCAACGTTCGCGCGACTCCCTAGTCGACGACGGACACGATAGGTCCCGAGATCCCCGCGTCGTCCGCGATTCGGA
>JADMJS010000323.1 GCA_018780435.1 Myxococcales bacterium | reverse complement strand
CCACAAGCGTAACCCACGGCTTCGGGTACGCAGGTCCAACCATTACGACTAGGAGCGTCCCTGTTACTCGCTACGACGAGGCTGGAGGGCACAGGCGATGGACACCGAACAGGACAGCCGGAGCGGATTTAGAAGAACACCCTACGACGACCTCCCCTCCCTCGACGTGATCCTCGCGCTTCTCCACCGTGGCGACCGAACGGAGTGAAGGAGCGGTGCGAGGCTACGACGCGACGCGTAGGAATCGTGGCGGTACCGATTCCGTGAGCCAAACGCCGTTCGACGTCACGTAGAAGGTATGGCCGGCGTCGACCATCGACGCCGCGTCGATGACCAGCACGACCGGACGCCCCCGGCGGGCGCCGACCTTTCGTGCCGTAAGGGCGTCGCTTGAGAGGTGTACGTGATGCCGGGCCATCCTGCGCAGCCCCTCGGCGGAGATCGTGTCGACGAAACGCTCGGGCGTGCCGTGGTAGAGCACGGCGGGAGGTGGCGACGGTTGCAGTTCGAGGTCCACCTCCACGCTATGGCCTTGACGCGCCCGGATGCGATCGAGGTCCGCCGACAGCTCGAATCGGCGTTTGTCGTTCGCCTCCACGACGTCGAGGAGCTGATCGAGGTCGAACGTAGAGTGGTCCTTCCCGAGCGCGCGGAGGATGTCGTCCGTCGAGGCCCAACCCTGTGCGTCGAGCTCGATGCCGGCGGCGTCGGGCCGGTGACGCAGCCAGAAGGAGAGGGTCTTGGAGATATGGGCGGAGTCTGACATTCGCCCTGGGTACCTGTGGCGTTCCTCGTCGTCAACGGCGTGCTGCCCCGAAGCGTCAATAGCAGGCAAGCCGACCCTGCTCAGCCCAACCCCCTTCGCTATTGATGTCGACGAGGACGGCGCCATCGACTACACGACGCAGACACGTCGAACGCGGTCATGCGGCCCCGCATCTCGGCCGCGTGCGAACGAAATGGCTGTCGTGCTCCGATCATCTGCACTCCAGAGGAACTCTCGTTGACCTCCGCTGACGAGGAGAACCCGCAATGACCGATTCGGTACTTCAAGAGATTCGCTTCATCCGCGATGAAATCTCGAAGGCATGCGGCTACGACCCCCGCAGACTTGGCGAGAAGCTCGCCGAGTTGGACAAGCAGCGCCATCTTCGGGAGTCCTTGACTCCTGTGTCGCTTGACCTGAGCGGCGAGCAACCCCCACAGAACGGGGCTCCCGGCCGCCACGACGAGTAGCAAAAGTCGCGCATCCGAAACTTACCGGTCGCTGCCAGCACTACCGAGCGAGGAACATCGACCGCAGTGGGCCCGAAGCTCAACCGGTAGGCACGTCCCGCCCCCCATACGCCCGAGCCGCCGACGTCGTGAAGAACCACCCGTCGCGCGGCGGTTGCGCCGTGTCCATCAGCGTCTTCATGGCCGCACGCGCCTCGCTCTCCGGGAAGCTCGGGTCCCGGGCGTAGAGGTCCCAGCCCTCGGGTGTGATGCCGTAGGAGACGCGGGAGAACCACGTGGCGGCCCAGCGGTAGTCGGGGTCGATGGCGACGACGCACCACTCGCTCGTGGCGATCTTCAGGAGGCCCGTGCCGCGCCATTGGAACCGGCCTGGTGGGGAGACCACCGTGTTCTCGCCGACGACGTGCCAGCGGCGCTTGAAGGGCGGCCCGATGAAGCGGACCTCGTCGAGCCAGCGGCCATCGGGCTTCTGGGTGTAGGTCACGGTCGGCTCGGACCGCGTGCGCCAGAAGGGGAGGGTGGTGGCGATGATCTGCCACTGTCCCAGGAGTCGGTCGAGGACGAGCCCCGGCGGGGGTGCGATGCGGGTCATGGCGCGACCATAACACGACCAACACACGACCAGAACACGGTGGCTCGCGGGTGTGGTGTCCGCACGCCCCCTGAGCCATACTCCGCGCGCGGGAGCACTCCGGCTCCCAGGAGGCACCTTGGCCAGCGCGTCACAGCCCTATCTCATCGACATCACACCGGATCTGGCCGAGGAGGAGCGCCTTGTCCACGCGAGCGCCGCCGACTTCTGCCGCAGCCGGCTGCTCCCGATCATCGCTGAGCACTACGAAGCCGGCACCTTCCCGCGCGAGCTCGTCCCCGAGTTCGCGCGGATGGGCTTCCTTGGCGCGCCGCTCGAAGGCTACGGCTGCGCCGGGCTGAACCCGGTCGCGTACGGCCTCACCATGCTCGAGCTCGAGAAGGTCGACAGCGGCCTTCGGTCCTTCTGTTCCGTCCAGACGGCGCTCGTGATGTGGCCCATCTTCGCTTACGGCGACGAGGCCCAGAAGCAGCGCTGGCTCCCGGCGATGGCGCGCGGCGAGGCCATCGGGTGCTTCGGCCTCACCGAACCGGGCTCCGGCAGCGACCCCGGCAGCATGCGCACGAATGCCCGCAAGGACGGCAGTGACTACATCCTGAACGGCGAGAAGATGTGGATCACGAACAGCCCCATCGCGGACGTGGCGGTCGTGTGGGCCAAAGTTCACGAGGACGGGCGCCCCGAGCCCGTCATCCGGGGCTTCCTCGTCGAGCGCGGCATGCCCGGGTTCTCGACCCCCGAGATCCACGGCAAGTTGAGTCTCCGCGCGTCGATCACCGGGTCCATCGTCCTTGAGGACGTGCGGGTGCCGGCCTCGAACCTCCTGCCGGGCGTGTCGGGGCTGAAGGGCCCCCTCGGCTGCCTCACCCAGGCGCGCTACGGCATCGGCTGGGGCGCCATTGGCGCCGCGATGGGCGTCTATGAGCGCGCACTGGATTACTCGAAGGATCGCAAGCAGTTCGACCGCCCCCTCGCCGGCTTCCAGCTCACGCAGCAGAAGCTCGTCGAGATGCACAACGCCATCGGCAAGTCGCTCCTGCTCGCGCTTCACTTCGGGCGCCTCAAACAACGCGGCAAGCTCACGTCCACGCAGGTCTCGTGGCTCAAGCGCGACAACGTCGCGATGGCGCTCGACTGTGCCCGCACCGCACGCTCGATCCTCGGTGGCAACGGCATCATGGGCGAGTTCCACGTCATGCGTCACCTCTGCAACCTGGAGACGGTCTACACCTACGAAGGCACGCACGAGGTCCATACGCTGGCCATCGGCCGGGCCATCACGGGTGAAGACGCCTTCACATAACCACCCTCGTCCGGCCCTCTGATCTGTCCCACGGCTCGCCCGACTGGTATTGAGTTTGGCATGTCCGAAGCCGCGCCTGCGAACGTCGTCTGGTCCTTCGAGGGCCGCATCTCCGTCCATCCGCGCGGCTTCGGCTTCGTCGCGGACGGCACCGGCCGTTCGGCGTTCGTGTCGCCGCCCGACCTGAACCCCTTCCTCGAAGGTGACGAGGTCGCCTGCGACGTCGAGAGCCAGGGCGACCGGCACACCGCCCGAAAGCTACGCCTGCTGTCGCGCTCCCGCCGCACCCTATGTGGGCAGGTCGTCCGCCACGGCCGCGCGCTCTACCTCCAGATCGATCGCGTCGTCGCCAACACCGACTGGCCCCTCGTCGGCGCCGCGACGCCCGGCACCGTCGTCCTGGCGCAAGTCGGAGATGGGGTCGCCACCTTCGAGCGGGTGGTCGCTGGCGCGGAGGCGGAGATCGTGAAGCTGCTCACCCGGCACGATCTACGCGCCGAGCACACCGAGACCGTCGAAGCCGCCGCTGCCAGCGCCGCCACGCCGACGGTCGCCGGCCGCCGCGACCTTCGGGGCCTCGTCACCGTCACCATCGACGGGCCGAGTACCCGCGACATCGACGACGCGCTCCTCGCGCTCCCTCCGGACGCCGACGGCGCGCTCCGAATCATCGTCGCCATCGCCGACGTCAGCTCGGTGGTCTCGGAAGAGTCGGTCATCGACCTCGACGCCCGCGAGCGCGCCACCAGCGTCTATCTCCCGGGGCGCGTCCTCCCCATGTTGCCGTCGCGCCTTTCGGAGGACTTGCTCTCGCTGGTCGAAGGCGCCGACCGCCCGGCGCTGACGGCCGAGCTGCGCATCGACGCCGAAGGCGAGGTGACGTCGGTCGACATCCACGAGGCCATGATTCGGTCGACGGCGCGCCTCAACTACGACGACGTGACGCGCTTCCTGGAGGATGGCGATCCCGCGGCCGTCCCGGAATCGACGCACCAGACTTTACGCCTCCTGCGCGCGGCGTCGGCCCGACTCTCGCAGGCCCGCGCCGCGCGAGGCGGTCGCGACGTCGAACGCGAGGAGATCTCCGTTCGGGTCGACGAACAAGGCACGCCGGTTGGCTTCGAGTCGCGCCGCTCGGACGTCGCGCACGTGCTCGTCGAGCGGCTCATGGTGGCCGCCAACGAAGCCGTGGCGCGGTATCTGGTCGAACGCGGGCTCCCGGGCGTCTTTCGCGTCCATGAAGCGCCGACGCTCGAACGCACGCAGGCCCTCGCCGCGGCCGCCGAGGCGCTCGGAGTCGTCGCCGGGTTCTCGCTACGCGCCCCGCTGAGCCCGCGGGCCCTCGCCGCGTTCGACCGTCAGATCCGCGGGACCCGCTCCGAGGCCCTCATCGACAGCGCGTCCCGAAGGCTACTCGGGCCCGCGCGCTACACGAGCGTCCCGACACCTCACTTTGGGCTCGCAGCGCCGCTCTACCTGCACTTCACGTCACCGATTCGGCGTTACGCCGACCTCCTCGTCCATCGTATTCTCCGGCGTTACCTCCGCGGCGAACGCGACCTCTTGCGAGACGATCCCGAGCTAGAGGTCGTCTGTCAGCACATCAACGACACGACACGGCGCGCCGCCCGGGCCGAGGCCGAACGCGAACGTATCCTCGTCGCGCGGCTCTTCGAGAGCCGGCTCGGCCATCGTGTCGACGCCGTCGTGGTCGGGCACAAGCCGCAAGGAGCGCTCGTGCAGGTCGACGGGGCGCTCGCCCTGCTGGCCGGGGAGCCGCCGGCCCTCGGGACGGCCGTCACAGTCGAGATCACCGCCGTCGACACCGAGCTTGGGCGCATCGACGTCCGTCGAGTCAGTCCCGCGTCCTGAAGTCCTTCGGGCCCGGCTGGCGGTCGACGCGAGCGAGCGACCTGCTTGTCGCCGCCCCCTTGGGCCTCGGCGCACACGCGCTCGACGTTCAGCTCCGTGACCACGGGCGCGAGGACGCACAGCGCCGTGAGATGAAAGGCCCCCGACGCGACGAGGTCGAGCACGGCGGGGAAACGACGACACAGACCCGCCGCTTGCAGACGCTTCTGCGCGCTCGGCAGGCTCCAGCCGAAGAGATCCACGAGGTAGGCGCTGACGCAGTCGTAGCCGGCCGGAGCATAGAGCTTCCGCTCTAGGACGAGACCGAGGTAGCCCAGCATCGCGGCCAAGGCCACGCGCTCTCGCCGGACCATCGCCGCCAGGAGCGCGGTCACTTCGGCGTCCGAGAGCTCCTCTCGGGCGACGAGGCGGGCGAAGGGGGACGGGCGCATTGGCTGAACACTCATGGACACCTCCGATTGGGGCTGCTGAGTGGAGTGTAACACACCGTTTTCAGGGCCATTTCAGCGCATTCCGGACCCCGTCTTGAACCGTCAACGAGAGCGCCCATCCCGTCACCGCTGGGCCCTTCGGGCGACAGTCCCGGGGTCTTTCGATGTCTCGGCCTCGTTTCGGGGCGCCGCGGCCCCTCTCTGTCGGTGCCAAAACCCGTCAAGGGCAACCCTTCATTTTCTTTGAGAAAGTTCCACTGGCCGGACCCTTGAAGCCGAGCCTATCGTCCCGCGAGGTCCATGTGAACCGGTTCACACGGAGAGGTCGCTCGGGTGGGCCCACCCTGGCGACGGGGAGCCGGGCGCATCCATCAGGGAGGCGCGGCCACGGCCGGCCTCCTCGGGGGAGCGCGGGTCGTGCTCGGCGCCATCAAGGCCCCCCGCTCGACGGGGGTGGTGACTCGTGTGAACCGGTTCAGTTACTGGAAGCGCGCGGGGATTTGTGCCGGCCGGAGAGGCCCTCACGCTCGGCCTCGATTTGATTGTGCGTAAAGCAATGCAGCGTCAGGTTCTCCGGCGTGTTCAGGCCGCCCTTCGCCCATGGGATTCGGTGGTGGAGCTGCAAGAGATAGGTCGAGCCGCAGACGTGGCCACCGTCTCCGATGAAGGTGCAGCGGCCATCGTCGCGCACGTAGACCTCGTTGCGCGTGCTCGCGGCGATGTAGTCGCGAGCGCGGGTGGGTCCTTGCTTCGGCTTGGGCGTAGCGGACGTTCGCCGGACTCGTTTCGGAGCGCCATAACGCCGCTTCAGCTCGGTCGCGATCAGGAGGTCGAGCGCGCGGTCGATGACCACGGCGACGTTTCGAGTGCCGCGGACGTGCGACAGGAGCGCCTGAGCCTGCCGCATCTTGGCGCGCAGGGCCTGGGTGGCGTGAATCGTGAGTCGGGACGTCCAGGTTGACGAGGGCGGAGCCGCGATCGGCGCGGGGGCCTTCGGCTGCGCCGCATCGGTCAAGCTCGAGCTGACTCCCAACTCCAGTGGCTGTGTCGAAACGATCGGCGTTGAAACCTTAGCCACACTCTTGAGCGGCAGATCGATCTGCGTCGGGGTTGGGCGTGATGGCGGCGCCGCGCAGGGCTGGCTCTCGGCCCTAAGACCACGAACGTACTCGGTAAGCTGCACGCGAGTCAGCCCTTGGGCCTCGGCGCACACGCGCTCGACGTTCAGCTCCGTGACCACGGGCGCGA
>JADMJS010000721.1 GCA_018780435.1 Myxococcales bacterium | reverse complement strand
GCCTTGAACATGCGGAAGACGAGGCCCTCCATCATCTTGAAGAGCATGTCCTGGTTGATGAAGGACATCTCGACGTCGATCTGCGTGAACTCCGGCTGACGGTCGAGGCGCAAGTCCTCGTCACGGAAGCACTTCACGATCTGGAAGTAGCGTTCGAAGCCCGCCACCATCAGGAGCTGCTTGTAGAGCTGCGGCGACTCGGCGAGCGCGTAGAAGCTACCCGCGTGGAGGCGCGACGGTACGAGGAAGTTGCGCGCGCCGCCGGGCGTGTACTTCACGATGAGCGGAGTCTCGACTTCGGTGAAGTCGTTGTCGTCGAAGTAGCGTCGTACGGCCTGATAGAGGCGGTGGCGAAGCCGGAAGGTCTTCTGCATCACCGGGCGGCGCAGGTCGAGGTAGCGATAGGTGAGTCGACGCTCTTCGTTCGTGTTCGTCTCGTCTTCGATCGCGAAGGGAGGGGACTTCGACTTGTTGAAGACGGTGGTCTCGAGGACCTCGATCTCGACGTCGCCGGTCGCCATCTTCGGGTTGCGCATGGTGCCGCGGTCGCGGACGCGCCCTCGAATGCCAATGACCCACTCGCTGCGCATCGTCTCGGCGAGCGCGAGGCTCGGGGCGTCGATGCCCTCGTCGAACACGACTTGCGTGATGCCCTCGCGATCCCGGAGGTCGATGAACACGCAGCGACCATGGTCACGACGCGACGCCACCCAGCCGAACAGCACGACTTCGGAGCCGACGTCATCGAGCCGTAGCGCGCCACAGTGGTGAGTACGCTGGAGCTCGTCGATGAAGCGCGCCATGGGATCTCCTTGTCGCGCCGACGGAGCCTCAAGAGCGGCGGTGGCGCGAAGTGTCGAGGGTCAGCGCCGTCGGGCCTCGGCCTCACGGCGGGGGGCAGACCACCGAGTGGTCTTCTGATGACGAACACCCTCGGGGGTGAACGGGCCGGGGAGATACGTGTGTTGCGGGGGCGCGTCAAGCCTGATAACACCCGCCCGCAGGCCCGGTGGCCGGCAGGTGTTCACGCGAGCTGAAGCGCTTCGCGTACCCGTTCGCGGCCGACTTCGCCCCGTAACGTAGAGAGGATCCTCGTGCCGAAGCTGAACTTCTCCCGTCCCCACACCCTGTCCCCCGCCGACGCCAAGACCAAGGTGCTTGCGCTCGTCGAGGACTTCAAGAGCCAGTACAGCCACCTCCTGAACAAGGTGACGTGGGCCACGGATGGCATGTCCGCGACCGCAGAAGGTCGTGGCTTCACCAGCAAATTTAAGGTCGACTCGAAGACGGTCACGGTGGAGATCGATCTCTCGCTCCTCGCGACTCCCCTCAAGGGCAAGATCGAGACGCGAGTGAACGATCGCCTCGACGCGGCCTTCTCCAAGTCGTGAACTCGACAGGCGCCACGAACGCGAGCTGGCCGACCACAGGACCATCCTGTGACTCGTCGTGGCGCCTCCGAGCCTCCGCCCGGAGGCATTTCTGCGTCCTCGTGGTCACCTTGGCAGCCGCGGCCTGTTCATCGCCCACCACCGAGCGGCAGCCTTGCCCCACGCTCGGCTACGACCTTGGCGCGTCGTTCGCGCTCGGGGCGGGGCTCGCCTTTGGTGAAACCACGACCGGCACCTTCGAGCGCGGCCGCTTCACGGGCCACCCCATCGCCGTCTCAGCCGATGGCGACGTGAGCCTCGCGTTCACCTTCGAGGCGGCCTTCGGGAGCCCTGTGGTCTACCTCTACGGCCCCCGCGACGAGAAAGGTCTCTTCGGGGAGTGCCGAACCGACCGCTCGCTCGCCACCTTCGACGTCCCGGTGGACGAAGGCGGTGAGTACCTCGTGCTCGTCGGAGCCGACCCCGTGCAGGGCACCAGCGGCGACTACACGCTCTCCGTCACCTGCGACGGGGACGCCTGTGACGGCGCGGCGTGCCCGACACTCCTCGGTAACGGCTGCGCCGTGGACGTCTGCGCCACGGGCTTCCAGACCACGTCCGTCTCCGTCGGTAGCACGTCGCTCACGTGCGCGGCCTGCTCGTGCGACGAAGCCGAGTGTGGCGCCTTTCAATCGCTCGTCTTCGACACCTGCGTCTGTGACTGCCAAGTCCCGCTGAACCCGGCGCCGGTTTGCGGCGCCAACGGGAGCACCTACACGTCGCAGTGCTTCGCGGAGTGCGCCCAAGTGCCGGTCGCATTCGACGGTGAATGTGGGAGCGCGTGTGTGTCGCTCGACGAGTGTGCCTTGGCGGCCGACGGCGCGTGCCCGAATGGGCTGCGGGTGGAAGACGGCTGCCCCGTCTGCGCCTGCGCGAACGCGTGTGATGACGTAACGCCGGAGTGGCGTCCTGTGTGCGGGACCGACGGTCTCGCTTACCTCAACCGTGAACGGCTCGCGTGCGAGACGGGCGGCGCGGCCGCCGTCGCTTATCTCGGGCCGTGCCTTCCCTATTGCGAGGCGCCGGACGCCTGTGCCCTCTCGTGCCCGAACGGGCTCGTGCCTCGCCCCGAGCTCGGAGTGGGCTGCTTCGACTGCCGTTGTATGCCAGAGGCGGGCGAACCTGGACCCTTCTGGTGCGCTCGCGCGCCGCTCGCGTCGGGCGGGGGCGGCCAGACGGCGCTCGAACGTCTGGCGTCGGTCCGCACGTTCGCCGACCGGGGCGTGTCGACAGCCGAAGGTTTCCTGCCAGTCTTCGGCGACGCCTGCCCGTCGGCGCTCTGCATCGGAAACTCCGATTGCGCCGACGCGGAGTCGCACCTCGCCGCCGACCTGAAGGACATCGGCCTCGAGAAGATGAACGCCGACGTGGCGTGCGACCGGTCGCCCAAGGTCAATCTTCAGACCTGCCGCGCGAACCTGCCCGCCAAGTGTGGCGAGCAGGGACAGTGCCCCGGCGATGCCACCTGCGGGCCGGATGGGCAGTGCGACTACGGCTGTCCCTGCCTTGCGCGACAAGGCGCCAACGTCTACGAGCCCGTATGCGCTGAATGGAAAGGGGCCCCACGCACCTTCTTCAGCCCTTGTCTTGCCAACTGCGCGGGCGCGTGGCCCATCTACTACCCAGGCGAGTGTTGCGACGTGCGACTCACTCTCGATGAACGTCGAACGCGACTCATCGCGATTGGCCTCCTTTGCCAGTCGCAGTCGCCACCGAAGGTCGCGCGACCCTTCGCTGACACGGCGTGTCCTCCCGAGCTCGCGGCGTGCGAAGCGAACCCCGGCACGTGTTGCGTGACGCCGCTTCGAAGCGGGGCGCAGTGAGCAGGTTCGCCGTGAGCTCGCTACGCCGCGCCGCACCGGTCGCCGCACTGACGCTGTGGTCATGCGGTGACGTGTACGCCGACATCGATGTCCGCAAGGCCACGACGATCGATCCCGTCTTCGAGCCCAGCTCGGTCTACGCGGGCAGCGTCACGTGGGTGGCCGTTCGGGCCCGCGTGGACGGGGACGCGGTGAGCATCGACGAACACGGCCTCGACGGTTCCCAGAACGTGAAGCTGGCCTACGACCGGCTCGACTTCTTTCCTGGAGCGTGTCCGACGAGTGACGTGAGCGAATCGAGCGCCGCGGGTGAGACGACGACCGTCAGCGCCGAACAGGCCGACGGCACCTTGCTCTTCTGTGCCGCCATCGAGGTCGGCCCCTTCGATACGACGACCGTTCTGCCCATTCGAATCGTGTACTGGACCGGGACGGAGCGCCTCACCGGGACGGGTGATCTGACCGTCATCGCGGGGGCACAGTGACCGCCCTCATCCTCTGGGCCACGCTGACGATGGTGCCGTCAGCGCCACCGACGACGGGCTCGTCGCTCCTCGAGCAGGGACGCGCGTGTTACGACCAGCTGAACTACGGCTGCGCGATCGGGAAGCTCTCGGAGCTGAAAGCACTCTCGCGGGCGGGCACCGTGGGTGTGTCCTCCGCGGCGATGCTCCCCGGATGCGAGGCGCTGGCCATCGCGTTTACAGCCGTGGACCAAGCCGACGAGGCCATCGCCACCTTCGAGTGGTGCCTCGAGCTCGATCCGGCCTACCGTGTGGATGCGCAAGTCGTCGGGCCGCGCGTATTTCCTCACTACGCCGCCGCTCGGCAGCGTTTTCTCTCGGCACGCCTCGATCTGACTCCACGTCGTGGATCGCTCCCGGACCCCATCGCTGTACCACCGCGCCTCGCCATGGTGCTCCACACGCCAACCGAGATTCTCTTGTCGGGAGCACCCTTCGGCAACGAAGACACGACCCACGTCCTCGGGTTCGCCGTGGGTGCGCGCGTGCTGGTCGGCGATGACGCGGACGACTTCGAGCCCGGCATCACCGTCGGTTTCGACTACGGCGCTCGCCTGGCCGAACACCTCCGTTTGATCGTTCGAGCTGACTTCTCGCTCCACACGACGCGCCGCAGCGACATCAAAGCGGGCTACCCGTCCACGCTCTTTGTGCTCGGGGCCGACGCCGGCATCGAAGGGTATTGGCTGCTTGCCGACCTCGTGGAGCTACGCGCCGGTGTCCTCGCCGGGCCGTCCTTCGCGGGCGTCGGAGGACTTCAGGACCGCGTGATGGGGCATCTCGGCGCCCGGCTTGGGCTCGCGTTCCGCTTCGCGCCCGTCTTCGCGGCGGGCCTGCTCCTTGAGCCCGCCGTCGTCCTCGGGAAGGGGGATGCGGGCGACCTCCTCAGCTCCTTCGTGCTGCCCGTGCTCTTGACCTTCGACGCACGGTTTTAGCCTTCAGCCCGGGCGCCTCCGGCCTCAGCCGGAACTGACGCCGAGCTAGCAGCGGTCAGCGGTCAGTCACGAGCGGTCCGTCGGGCAACCTCCCTGGCACCCGAGACGGAGTGAGTCAAGAGCGGCGCCGCGCCGAATCCCGCGCGAGCGCCGCCTCGCCCGCGACGCGTTGCGCTCCGTGGAGGCGAACGGCTGGTCGCACGTCCTTCAGCGCCCGTTCTGCGCTATCGAGGCCCACGGCGAGCCCACGGCGGATGAGGACGAGAGCGGCCACGAGCGCGCTACGGCCGTGGCCGGCAGCGCAGTGAATGAGGACGCCCCCCGGGTGACGAGCGGCGTGGTCCACGACCCGGTCGAGGTCGACCGCCGGGGGCGCCTTCGCGTCGAGCGACCATGCCCCGATGACCTCGACGCCTTGGGCCCGATAGGAGGGGAACTCGGCCGTCAAATCGACGACCAGGGTGACTCCGGCGGGGAGCTGTCCCGGGAGCGGCCGTCGACCGAGGTGGAGGCCGGGGGCGACCTCGTGAGACGCGGGCTCCGGGGTGATCGCGGAGAAGATCCGCCACATCGTCCAGATGAAACCGAAGAAGGGGAAGAGCACGATGACGTGGGCCGGGTCCATGCGGCCGTCGTCGCGTTTTCCGAGCCAACGCGGGCGGTCCATCCCGTAAATGACCGCCAAGATTAGGAAATTGACCCCAGGCCAGAGCGCGATGAGGGAGACACCGCCCGAGTAGAGCCCGCCGCCGAGCAGGATTAGGCCCGCCGCGCCGAAGACGACCGGGAAACGACGAGCGCGTGAGGAGCCTGCCACGGGCGCCGTCAATCGAGGCTGAGCGTGGTGCCGGAGTCGGCAAGCGAGAGGCGCCCACAGAGCGCGAGGAGCGTCGCGGCGGCATCACTTGGCAACGTCGGGGGGCTCGCGAGACCCGAGACTGGGAGACCTTCGAGCGCCGCCGCAAGCATCTCGGTCTCCACCATCCCCGGATCGATTGCGACCGAGATGAGGTCCGGGTTCTCCGCCGCGACGAGGCGGGCCAGGCCCTCGATGGCGAACTTGCTCACCGCGTAGGCGCCATAGCGGGGCAGGGCGACGCGCCCGACGTAGCTCGACAGGTGGAGCAGGCAACCGCCGGGGCGACGGACGTACGGGAGCACTGACGCGACGGCGAGGATGGCCCCGGTGACGTTCACATCGATGGTGGCGCGGACGTCGTCGGCGCCCGCGTCCTCGATGCGTCCCTTGGATCCGAGGACGGCCGCGTTGTTCACGAAGATGTCGACGGGGCCGTGTAGTCGCACGGCCTCACATATGAAGCTGGAGACGCTGTCCACCACGGCGACGTCGGCCGTCCAGTGCCGTATACCCACCTCGAGCGGTGCGGTCGGTGCACTACGAGAGCAGATGGACACCCGGTGCCCAGCCGCGGCCGCTACGGACGCAAGCGCGCGCCCGAGCCCACGACCGGCTCCCGTGATGAGGATGTGCATGGGGTTCTCGCCGGAGCGAAGGCGACCGGGCAAGCCCGATCACCCCTCGACTCGTCTTGTCCAAGTCGAGGGAAGGCGCGTCGCGGACGTCGTAACGCCCGCGATAGCGTCAGGTGGTCGTCTTGTTCGAGACGGCCTTGGCGAGGCGACCCACGCGGCGGGAGGCGTTGCCCTTCGCGAGGATGCCCTTGCTGGCGACCTTCTGGAGCGTCGCCGCCGCCGTCTGGAACAGCGAGCTGATCTGGGACTCGTCCGCCTTGGCAGCGATGGCGTTCCGGAGGGCCTTCACGGCCTCACGAACCTCGCCCTTGTAGTGGCGGTTGCGCGCACGGCGCTTGAGGGATTGACGGTGCCGCTTTTCTGCCGACTTATGCGTAGCCACGAGGTCTCCTGGGTCATTCGTTCGGTGGTCGCGTCGTCGCGACCGTCCTCTGGTGGGCCATCCGGCTCCCCGAGGGGCGGCGGGTGATAGCACACGG
>JADMJS010000383.1 GCA_018780435.1 Myxococcales bacterium | reverse complement strand
GGGACGCCGATCATCGACGGCGCGACGTGGACCGCGCCGATGGCGACCGGTCGCTACGACTGGGAGTTGACCCTAGACGGCGCCCCATCGGGGATTCGGCCCGCGCTCGACGTCGCCGCGGGCGGCATCGACGTCGCTACGGAGCCATGGCCACCCCGGATCGGCGCGACGGCCGAGGTCGTGACCGCGCCACCGGCTACTTGGACCGTCACGACCGGCGGGGAGGGCACGTCGAGCGCCGTCACCGTCACCGGGGCACTCGTTTTCGACGTAGGCGGCACTGAGGTCAGCGTGGCCAGCGTCGCTGCGCTGGCCGACAAAGCGCCCTTCATCCTCACGCCCGGGAGCGACGGAGTCGTCGTGTCCGTAGCGCTGGTCGACGGCGCCGGCTCGGCGCGCCCGGACCTGGGAAAACTCGGGGTACAGGGCTGGGACGCCGGTGGGGGTTATCTCGGCGACGCGCGCCTCCTCCCCGTTGAGCCGCCGTGGCTCGAAGCGACGCTCCCCGCGGGCACGGCCCGGATCGTCGTGTCCTCCGGTGGCGACCCGATCCCGCTCGCGTCCGAGAGCGGGCCGCCCACCGGGCAGCTCGACCCGGCTCGAAGCCGCATTTGGGTCTCCCAGCCGCTCCTCCGGGCCGACGGCCAGGACGTCATCGAGGTCCTCGTGTCCCTCGTCGACACCCACGGGCACGCGGTGGTGCCGGACGCCGCTATGCTCCCGACGTCGCCGTCGGTGTCCCGGATCGATGACCTCTGGACGCCCCGCTTCCGTCGCTTCGGCGGCTTCTGGCATGCGGCTCGGCTCCGGGCGCCGCTGACGCCCGGCGCCATCGAGCTCACCGCCGGCGGGCTCACGGCGTGGGCTTTGGCGTTCCCGGCCGAGGCGCCCGCGATCGACGCGACACGCACCGAGCTTGCGCTGGCACCGGACGACGGCACGACGTTGCGGCTCGTGCCGCGCGACCAACACGGGCAGCGGGTCGGGCCGGGGGTCGCGACGGATCCGGCCTTCGAGTACCTCGGCAACGGCGAATACGCGCGGCCCGCCGATGGGGTGGACACCGTCATCGTCGGCGGCGTGAGCTTCATGAAGGACGGTGAGCGCTTCGTCCTTGGCACGCCGCCGGCCGGCGCCTGCGCTGTGGGGCACCTCGGTGGTCGGTCGTCAGCGCTGCCGTGGGCGGCACTGCT
>JADMJS010000505.1 GCA_018780435.1 Myxococcales bacterium | reverse complement strand
TTCGTTGGAGGCGAACGGGGACGGGGAGCCCATCGACGAAGACGACGGTGTCGGGCGGTCCGATCGGGCGGATGTCTCGGCCACCGGTCTTCGTCGATCCGAAGGTCCAGAGGCCGATCGGCGGTGTCGTCCCGTGAACCGGTTCAGGAGCACGGGTCCGCAGAGTGCTGGTGCTGTCCTGACGTTTCACCGGAACAACAGAACACCGCAATCTGGACGATGAACGTGGTACTGAGTTCGAATGGAGTCCTACGGCACCGATACCCTACTCGGGTGCTTCAGGAAAATGACGCTCCGACGTCGATTGTTGTCGGTCGACGCTTTACTACTCGTCATGCCTCCGCTACGCTTCCTTCCGTTGTACCAAGGAGCTTGTCCGCTGCGGAGCCTGTCCGCTGCGGAGCCTGTCCGCCGCGGAGCCTGTCCTTTTGACTGGTCGAGGAGCGCGACAGGATGAAGCGATGCGTCTACGGCGGCTGGTTGAAGGTCGAGCCGATTCCGACACGCCACTTTCTTCGTGTTGCGAGGGGAGCGCGGTACTCCAGCCCTTCGGTCTCGCTTGACCATGTGACCGCGTCGCGTCTTTCGATCGGTTCATTGGATTGGCTGCACATCGGCGCGATTGACCGAATCGCTGTCTTCTTCAGCCTCAATGGGTCTTCGTCAGAGCGTCACGTGAGGCCATCTCCGTCGGTGCACGCTCGTCGACCTTCATGGAACATGAGAGTCGCGCCCGACTGCGCGTGGTGGGTTGCCTAATGAGGGTGGTTTGGTCAATGGTTAGTGGTCGTTCGGAGGACGAGTCGATGAAACCGAACTGGCTAGGCATTCCGTTCATGAAGTGGCGCACTGTTTGCGGAACGTTGCTCGAACACAGCGGCTCGCAGAACGGGTGCGAGGGCCAATCGAATGACCCCATTGTGGTGGCAATCCCCACTCGCATCAAAACAAAGGTCCCCTTGCGTCGAGGCTATCGGCCGCTCCGAGTCGTTTCTTGTTCCCGGTCGGCAGCCCGACGGCGATGGGCCGTGCTCCGGAAGGCAGCGGGCACGCAGGCCGCGGAAATGGTGGAGCTGCAAAATCTTCCCGCACCGGACTGGATCGACTTGGCGACATGGGAGAGGCCTCCAAGCGACGAAGCGGATCCCGTCAGCGGCCTCGCCTGGAACGAACACGTCGTTCAATCGCCCTTCCGCCATCCCGGATCGGCCACATCGGCCACGTAGAGACCTTTACCTTCGCCACCGACGAACGCGACGTCAGGAGAGACGCATGCCAGCCTATTTCACTCTTCAAGACCCCGTTACCCTCCAGGCCCTCGGGATCGGAGGCTCCTTCGCCGAGATCATCCTCCACGAGAGCCGTTGGCTCGACCGTGGGGAGAACAACTTCTGCTTCGTGAATGCCCAGATCTACGGCGGTGACGCGTCCTTCGGCACCGGGGGCTCCTTCCTCGTGGCGGAGACCGCGATGACACGTGAGGGCCCGTGGACCGTGGCGCAGAACTTCCTGCCGTCGTCGAGCCCGCAAGAGCTGGTCCTCTCGGCGACCATGCCCTTCAGCCAGGCGCAGCGTCTTCAGCGCTACGTTCGCTGGCGCTGGGTCTACGAGAACGTGGCCGCCACGACCTACTTCGTTTCCTTTCAGATGCGCGCCGCGCTGAAGCCCTGATACCCTCGACTCGCCCTCGGAGACCCAACATGGACGATCAAAACAGAATGCTCGCGCTCATGAGGCAGTTGAGCCCCTCCGGCAGCAAAGCACAGCGAGCCGAGACCATCCGAGGCGCCGCGACATCGGTCGGGATGGGGACTCCTGAGCTCGACTGGCAGCCCTTCATCACGCTCAAAGGCACGGGGGCCGCCGCGACCCGCATCCACCAAGGCTCCGACGACTGGATCTACGTCGGTGACGTGCCGGCCGTGAGCGTCCGTGTGGAAGTCCCCTTCATTACGGCCGGGGCGACCCTGCGCGTCGAGACTGCGGTCTCTCTCGACGGGCCGTGGCGCGACGTGGTGCTGCAGACGGCAGAAGGCACCGCCACCTACGTGCTCGGCACCGAGCCCTTCGGCGGCAGCTTCGTGGGCTCCGCCGTCCCGCTCCGTCAGTACCTGCGCTGGGCGGTGCAGCCGCCGGCGGGCGACTGGGTCGTCTGCTTCCGCATCGGCCTCGCGTCACCGGCGCGTCTTACGCCGCCCGCGAGCGTCAGCTTCGCGGACTATGGCACGGCGCTCCCCGAGACCGGCTTCGGCATCATGTTCGACTGGACGACCATCACGGGCACGTGGGCCGCCACGTCGGACGAAATCGTAGCCCCGGTCCACACCTGGCTAGACCTCTCCCGCGAGGTCTACGCCTACGTCGAAGTCTCGACGCTCGACATGAACAACGGCGCCAACTCGGCGAGCCTCATCATCGAGACGTCGATGTACCGCGAAGGCCCGTGGACGACCGTGATCGGCCCGGTCTCGACGGACAACACAACGACCGCGGTGAAGCTGACCATGGAGGGCAGCTATGCCGTCGCACTCCAGCGCTACGTGCGCTGGCGCATCGTGGCCCCGGTGGGGCCGTGGCACGCCTGCTTCCGCGTCGCGGCTCGGTGGGCGTAGCGATGTGTGGTGGTTTTGCTGGGGGAGCTTCGGAGAAAGGGTGAGCTACATGGTCGACACGAGCGGACGGCAGGTTGAGGGTACCATGCTTGCGGAAACCAAGCAGTCGGGCTCGATTGCCACCGACCGTTCCCGTAGTCGCCGCCTCCTTCGAGGTCCTCCATGACCCGATTTGTTAGCCGTGATGAGCTCCTGGGGGCCGACGATGTCGCGTCGCTCCTCGAAGGTGTATTCAACTCGGACGCGTCACATGTTGTCGTGGAATCAGGAACGTACACTGTCAGACGTACCGTCAAGGTGGTATTGAAGGATTCCGGTCGCGGCCTTTGTCTGGAAGGAGACGGAGTTACCCTCACGGCCGCAATGCCGATGGGATCAGTGTTGCATGTGGAAGGTGACAAGCCATCGGCTCGAATCGTCGTCTCTGGGTTCACCTTCGATGCGGCGGGTCTTGCCTGCATCGGTCTGTACTACTTTCGACTTTTGAACCGAACCAGCGTTTTGAGTCGGCTCAGGGCTAAGCGCGCTCGAAAGCACGGGTTTCACCTGGTCGCCTGCCAAGCCTCGATGATGAGCCACTGCGTCGCTGACACCAACGAGCAAAACGGCTTCTTCCTTCAGGGATGCACCGGGCTTCGGGTTGCGTCGTGCGAAGCCGTGAGCAACGGCCAAAGTGGATTTCGAGTATCTGCTCTCAAGCTACAATTGACTACAGGTGAAACCGTGCCGTTCACCCAGGGCCCCGAGCTCATCAACTGTCTCAGTGATTCCAATGGGGCGGCCGGAGTGCGATTCGACGTCGTCGGCCCCGACTTCGAGCTCCCTTCAGGTGAGCTGAGTACTGGACTGGTCCTGGAGGACGCGCAGCTTCTCAGGAACGTGGGAGATGGACTTCGGCTAGGGCCCCGAATTCTCGGCGCAGTCTATGACGGGCTGTGGATCGAGCCCGGGTCCGGCACCCGGCCGGATGCAATGGGCATACGCGACGTCTGCGTGAACCCTCATGCCGATCCCGGCTTTCCACGCCACTTGCGCCGTGGCGTGCGACTCCAACGCCGCTCGAAGCCCGTGTTGGACCCAACGTGGCTAGCCCAGTTCGGGACATGCACGGCGGGCGACCCGATCATGGTGATGGGGTAGCGGCGTGGCGACTGTCCTTCACGAGGAGGTGGCATCTCAGCTTCTATACGGCGGCATCGTTACGCTGGCGAACGCATCGTACGACCTCGACGAGGCGCTCGTGCTGGACCTGATGGCGCTGAAGCGGCCGCTTACCATTCAGGGAGGCTTCGCGCGGCTCAGGCCCACTGCGACCTTCCAGGGGGCCCTCATTCGGGTTACGGGCGCGTCTCGTGACAATCCGGTTACGCTTGAGAATCTTGTCATCGACTGTGGAAATACGGCTGACGTCGGACTGCGAGTAGAGAGCTGCGCTGGAGCTCGAACCCTCTTTCAAGGGGTCCGAGTCCTGAACCCGAGAGCGTGTGCCTTCGAAGTGGAGTCGACGGGCAACATCAGCTTCGAAGACTGTGTTTCCATTCAAGAGCTATCCCCGGATTGGCAGTCGGATGGGTGGCGGCTCATCCGGCCACTCGGCACCCGACTGCTTCGCTGTACTGCAAGCGGCTTCACGGGAACCGGCATTCACATCAACACGACCGCCGGCGTCGGGCGTTGTTCCGTCGTGGACGCCAGGGTCACCGACAACGGTGGAGCCGGAATCACGGTGTCGTCCGAGTCGACCGAGCCGCTCGTCTCCGCAGAGTTCACTGTTCGCGGTGGCTACTTTGCCCGCAATGGCGCTGGAGCCATCCGCGTAGAGCGCATCGTTGCAGGAGGCCATGTTACGGGAGCTCGCTTCCTCAACGGCGCCAACTATGGGGGAGCCGCCGTCGTGGTGCCACCGGGGTCAATGACGGTTGCTGGCAACTCCGTCTTCGTGGTGGGTGAACCCGACGACGAGTGGGCCACTTATGCGTTCGGGTCACCCTCGACGTTCAGGCCTGACTTGGTGGTAGGGCTGTGAGCGCAGACTTCTCGCAAGCGTTCTGGTCGCACTTCAACAAGAGCGGCGGAAAGGTCGTCCAGCTCAAGCCGCTTCGATTCGGCGGCGCCAAGTTCCACCTGAACACCACGTTGCACGTCAACCTGAGGGAGTTCGAGCGTGGGCTGGTTCTCGACGGGCAAGGGGCGACGATCACGTGGACTGGCGGCAAGGTTCCCATGATTCTCGTCAGGGGCGACGGCGCCAACGTGGGGATCGCGATGTCGAACTTCTATCTCTCAGGCGAGCACCAAGCAACGGGGGGACTCTGGGTCGAGGACGTCGCCTCAGGGCCTTCTTCGTTCCGCCGCATCAGCTCGCACCGTGCAATGGACCAAAGCTTCCGGGTCGCTCGGTCGAGCTCGGTCGTCTTCGAGTCGTGTCAGGCCTTCTCGTCCGATGACGCAAAGCGGGGCGACCGCGGGTGGGTGATCGTGGATTGTCCCTCCGTGAGCATCGCTGACTGTGGCGTTACCGACCACGCTGGCGACGGGATGCAGATCGATGTCGGACCTGACGACGTCGTCGATGTCACCGGAGTCCAGTCTGAGCGAAACCTGGGCGCCGGCATTCGGGTCATGGGACCAGCGGCGAAGGGCGGGGGGAGCGGTCTTCGGCTCGTCGCCATCCGCGGTGGCTTCATCGAAGCAAACCATGCCGGTGGCATCGTCCTCGACGGCAAGTGCTCGGGTGTCCAGGTGAGCGACCTCCGGCTGGTCTCCTATGGAGGGTACAAAGGACCGGCCGTACTCACCGAGACCGCGTGGGAGAAGAACATCGTTACCGACAATTTGGTGAGCTACCAACCCTACAACCCAGCGTGGCACGAACTGCCGACCTTTCCGGGTCGCATCAATCTGGTTCCGGGATGATCGAGATGACTACGGCAAACCCAGGCATTGCTCTACCGTGCTGCTCCGGCTGCAGCGAGGGCACACCGGCGCACCGAACGTTCACGGCTGTCGTGGACCGTGGAGGAGAGCTCACGAGACCGATACTTCCGGTCGCTGAGTCGCCTACTCAGGCACTGCTGCGGTCACGTCTGCAGGCAATCGTGGACGTTATATTCGATGGCCTGCGAGCGCAGGTCGGCACCTGCGCGGCGTGGCTCGAGATCGCGTGTTCTGAGTCGGGTCGAGAGGGCGAGACGGTCGGAGCAGCTCGGTTTGGTACCGCCATCGATGCGCTGATCGACTACCTCTCAACGGACCCACAGGCCCTCGATCCGGAGCCTGCCCAGGTCCTCATTGCCAGGACGGTTGAAGTCATCGTGGGCTTGAAGGCGGCGATGGGCTTCGTCGCGCATCGGAGTAAGGAGATTCAACGAGTGGGATCGGGGTCAGTGACCAACTCCGCTGCTTCGAAAGCGCCCAGCCAGAACCACAGGGTCATGAGTCGAACGCCAGCCCTGAAAGCGGCACCCTGCGACCCGCTCGCAGACGGACTCGCTCGACTCGCCGCACTATTTACCAAGACCACGGCGGACGTGGGCACGCATGACACGAAGGGTGGAACGATACTCCGGTCACCTAGTGTCAAGCGAGTTGCGGCATGAACCGATCATTGCTTCTCGATCTGGGTGCCGTCGACGTGACGACAATGGGCATTCTCCCCGAGTCGCAGGGTGGGGCAGACGTAAGCGAGCTCGTTCAGGAACTCCTGCTCAGCCAGTCGACTACCATTGGTCGATCGATAACGTCGTCTCTCGATCTCCGAGCCCAATCCTTCGGAGGGACGCTGCTCTATTTCCCGGAGGGGCGTTATCGATTCAGTCGCGGTGTCCGTGTTCCGGCAGATGCAATCGTGCGATTCATCGGTGATGGAGAAGGAAGAACGATCTTCGAGCTCGGTGGGCACGTCCCGTCGGGCGCGACGCATTGGCCCATCGGCCCCGCTTTCGACGACGGCGGAGCGGCAATCCCTCCGCCCTATCCCCCGCCCCATCTCGACAACGTGGTGCTGCCCGTCCGCGACTGGCGACTGGGTTCGCCCAGGAACTCGATACCAATCGACTCACTTTGGAAACGGTACCTCCCGTGGGTCGAAGAGCGCTTCTTACTCCACTTCTGCGGAATGAATCGTCTCTCATCCTATGCCCCTGACTTCGCGGATCAATCCTGGACAAAATCGGCGTACGGAAAGCGAGGGTTTCTGGTGGGCGGCGACGGGCAGTCGCCGTGGACGGTCGAAGACATCACGTTTCAGGGTGGAGGGATTTTGGTCTACGGCGTCGTTGGCGTCTCTACCCCAATCCTCTCAGGCAAGATCGCGGGGGGACACCAGCGCGCCGGAACGGTGGCGCGGTGTACGTTCATCGAGGCGCCGGCGTGGGCATTGGCGACAGATGGCGAGCGGGTCGTGAATGTTGATGTCGTCGACTGCACGTTCCTGGATTGCAACGCGGGAATCGGCGTACGCTACGCACAGTCGGACCTCTGGCGAATTGCGGACTGCTCCTTTTTTCGCACCAGAACGATCGACATTCAGATCGCGTCGTCCAACGTAACGGTTGACGGTTGCACCTTCGACAGCAAGCCCGTCGACTCTCGCGTATTCCCCTTCATCCAGCTCAAGAACATGCCCGACTTCTTGGCCCTCGGCCCCGGGAGCGACCACCCAACGGCCGGCTGGAACCGAACAGAGCGACCTGCGGCTGCGTACCTGCTGAATTCTATGGGAGTCGTCAGCGATCTGGTTTATCGAACGACGAGTGTGCTGAGCCAGGTACCCTGGGCGGCGTCGATGATGATCGCGGGCGGGCTCCGAATCATCGATTGCACCTTTGGCACGCTGGGCGGGTGGGCAACCGACGCCATCGTCATCGGGCGCTGGGGTACTGGCGATGTCCCGTACCCGCATGACTACGGTTGGCCCGGAACTGGGGACCCCGAGCAGGAGCTCCCCCCCACCCTCGACGGACTTCGGCTCGCTCCAGACGGTGGTAGGCCCGACATCGTGGCCCGTGGCATCGTGGTCGAAGGATGCCGTTTCGGTCCCCTTGAGTCGTCCTTCGAGCGGCCGCGCTCTGCGCTCCGGCTCACGGTGCCTGTCCAAGACCTGTGCGTCATCAGACCAGCAGTCGGCGACGTTGCCCACGTGATCTATGAAGAGCACTCGACTCGAGTTTGGCTCGATTGCCTGATGGCGGCAGCAGCACAGACCTTGGGGTTGACTGCCGTTGCGCCCACAATCTTCGGGTCGACGTTGGCTCAGGCCGGTCAGCACACACGCGGCAACGTGCTGGAGTGGCTGCCGGCGCGGCTGATAACTGAGCCGCCGTTCGCGCTGACCGAGAGCTTCAGTTTGGGTGGATTTGGATTCGACGTGGTCGGCCGTAACTCACATCTTGGTCCGCCGGTGTGTGCGCCCGATGCCGGTGGAAACTACTTGGTGCGGAGTGACTTTCTCAGGGACGACGTCATAGTCATTGACGATGCTAATAGTAATTTCAGCCATATGGAGGCGACTGCTGGCAGTGGGGTGGGAGGTCTCGGAGGCGCTCCCCTGTATGGCGACCCTCATGTAAATTTCCTGTTCACAATGATATCAGTGGACGGAGAATCAATAACCTCTGGTGGGCTAACGTGTTCCTTTCGTATCCGTCGCAGACCGGGCTCCAAAAAAAGCTGCCGAATTTCAGTCACATTGAGCATGGGCCTCTTCGTTCTTGCTGGTAGCTTCAATAGGGAGATCATTGTGGATGATGAATGGAGGGACATTGTGGTAACAGTACCTACTTTGCCCACGGATTCAAGCCTGCGAAACAATCCACCATGGCATCTGACAAGCAAAAGAAACATGCATAAACAGCAGTCCAACGCGCTTTCCAATTCAGCTACTTGGCAGAACATTCGAATTGTGGTCCAGTCAAGTGGCCTGTCTCTATTTACCTACACACCGAGTTCCAATGGCGCACTGCCAAGCACCACGGTGGCGATGGCCGCCACGATTTACTTGCGGCCACAACAAGGTTCGGCGGTTGAAGTACAGGCCATGTCAGTTGACTCTGGAGCTGGTGGAAAGACTCCATGGTCGCGCGGCAATCCCGACTCGAATAGGACACCTAACTGGAAGTCCGTGGCATTGGAAGACGATGTCATCGAAGCCGGATTCGACGTAGATGGAGCCACGTTTGGCACTTCGGCCGACGCGCACGAGCTTGACGATGCGTCCAGCGTCACAATCGCCGTCGGAGTCGCCGGAGGAGCGGTCATACTGCGTGATGGGAGTCAACAGTGAAGGGGATTCAATGGCTTCTGGTCCTCGCTAACGCCGCAATTGCTTGTTCCTCCAGTGCAAGCAATGGACAGAATGACCCGCGCGATGGACCGGCGCAACCCGATGTGATTGCGGACCTTCTACCTGGCATTGACGTTTACTCTCGAACCGATGGTGGGGGAAACGCGCTCGGATTGGACGTTCAGCAAACTGAAGTTCTGTCCGACACCTTTTCCACCGACCTTTCTCGTCTCGACTTGCACTGCCCCGACCAATCGCTCGACGGAGCTGCCAGCGATGGTGTTGGTCTAGACGTTGGTTTTAATGTAGTGGACGCGATAGGTGGAGGTTACGACGTCTCTGATGTCGATTTCACGGGGATGCCTTGCGACGATCAGAATGGATGCACCTTGAATGACAGAACTGTTCCAGCGGGAGGATGCACCGGCGACATGAATATTTGTGACGACGGCGAGTCATGCACTCAGGACCACTGCTGGGCCAAGGTGGGGTGCACCCACGTTTGGACACCGGGGTGTGGGGGCAAGCCGTGCGGCGAATGCCCCGCGGATCTAGGCTTCGAGTGTGTCTCGGACCTAGACGGATTCGCGTGTCTCAACGAGGCTACAAGTGAAGTGTTCGTGGCTGCCGGCATGTTTTGGTTTGGCTGGAACAGTAAGGTTCTCACCAGTTCGACCGGAATTTCAGATGACATGCTGGACTATCTAGCGAGTTCATATGAAGTGTACTACGCATCCAACCCTGTATTCGTCGATAGCTTCGCGATCGGTATGACCAAGGTGACATTGGAGGAGTTCGAGGCAGCTCTTACGGCAGGCGCGCTAGGTCCCACTGGATCCGCTTGCGAAGATTACCTGTCCCAGGAGACAAATGATAGCGAAAGTGTGTCGGCCAATGCTTACTTCTACTGCTTCGATTCAGTGTGCAAGCTCCAGGGGAAGCGCCTATGCACAGAGTTTGAATGGGAGAAGGCGGCCAATGGTGGAGCTGCGATACTGGGTGTAGCGGAAGGAGACTGGGAGGAGTTGAGGATGGAGTCCAACTTGTGGCCATGGGGTAATCTGATTGGAACGTGCGAACAGCTGTCACTCTGTGGAGGCTGCTCCATAGACGAGGCTTCGCCTTGCGACCTCGAAGTTCTTCAACACCCGGGTGGCGCAAGCTTGTATGGCGCTCATGACATGATATCGAGAAAGCCAGAACATGTTCTTTCACTCATCACTTCCGGCTGGTTCAATGACCAGAAAAATCAGTATGACGCATTAGCTGGGACTGACCTAGTGATCTCCGGGTTGTACTCGTACGGAGGGTATTGGACACCTGATGCAGAAGGCTTCGGCCTCATGACCACCAAAGGATACATCAAGCTGCCTTCGTTCGAGTTCTCAAGGCAAGACTACATGGATGTCGCAACCGCTCGCTGCTGCAGAAGCATGGGCGAATTTTGAAGTTTCTCTATTCGCGATGGGACTCATGAATGAGAGTGCCGAATCGACCAGCGTGGATTGTTGCGTTTTTGGTGTCCTGTTCGGGCTCTAGGGATGAGTCTTTCCAAGGTGACTCCAATTGGATGCAAGACCCCAATGAGACCGCAGATGCGGCAGTGCAAGTGGATGACTCGTTCGACTCGAACTTCGACCCTGCGCCACCCGAGGTAGTGGAGCTTCCCTTGGATTCGCAGGCCAGTGACCTTCTCTCGAGCGATCTGCCGTCCGAGGTAGCGCCCCCGGATGGTGAAGATATTGACGGTGTCGAGGTGGTTGACATGCCGATCGGGTGTGATGCGACTAACGCGCCAGGTTCCGACGCGGAGTGCCCGGTCCCGGGAGTTCCGTGCGATGACGGCAATCCCTGCACATCGGAGGACCAATACTCAACGGAAGGTATTTGCGCTGGACAAATCAATCCGTGCGATGATGGGGAGGTATGTACACAGGACCACTGCTGGGCGAAGGTGGGATGTACTCACGTTTGGACACCGGGTTGCGGAGGCAAGCTGTGCGGTGAGTGCCCAGAGGCTGAAGGCTTCGAATGTGTATTCGTCGATGTGTCGAATTTTCAGTGTGTAAACAAGAATGCGAATGAGGTTTTTGTTCCAGCAGGCGTCTTCTGGTTTGGATGGAATGAGAAGATATCAAGCCAAAGTACTGGTGTTTACGACAACTACAAAGACTTCATGAAGTCAGATAAGGAGGCACGTTACGCATCAAACCCAACGTTCGTTGGCGGCTATGCGATAGACACAACTAGGATTACATTTCCAGAGCTTTCGCTTGAACTGTCGTCCGATGCCGGCGCCCAGTACCGATTCGAGTGTGCAGACTTCATTCCGGCGCCATCCATCGACTCAACAGGACTAATGGCGATGTCATACGCAGACTGCTTTGAAGTCAAATGCAAGCTTGCCGGGAAGCGGTTGTGCACTGAATTCGAATGGGAGAAGGCAGCGACAGGCGGAGCCGCTCGGCTCGGTGTGCCGGAAGCGGACCTTGGCAAATTGCAAGGAGCATCGCCCCTGTGGCCTTGGGGTGATGTAGTAGGAACTTGCGCTGAGGTGTCAGAGTGCAGTGAGTGCGAATCAGACCCTCAAACCTCATGCTATGTGGAAATATCGACGCATCCGCAAGGTGCCAGCTCATATGGAGTGCATGATCTGATATCGCGTGAGCCGGAGGCAACGACATCAAAGGTAGCGCCGATGTCTGATAATTACCAAAAAACAATGTACGATGAATTGGCTGGCGTAGATGGTGTTCTTCTGGGTACGTACTCAGATGGAGAATTCTGGACTAGTGATACAGGCAGTAATGGAGTGTTGACAACTAAGGGCTTCGTAAAATGGCCATCATTCATGTTTTCAAGGCATCAATACTTTGTCCCGGCCAATTCCCGGTGCTGCCGGAGCATAGAGTCGAGTTCTCTCGGACTCGGATCGCTTTCGGAATGATCGACTTGGGATCGCAACTTCCACAGGAAGGCAACTCGCTCGACGTTCTCGATGAACTCTGCGCTCTGGCGCGGTTTGCTTTTGTCCGTTGGGGCGCCAGGGCAAGTGGAATCGCGCGCTGATGATCATAAACACCCTCGAACTATTCCCCTACCTCGGAGCCCCGCCGGCGAACGTCGCCCAGGAAGTGGTCATCGACGTCGAAGCACAAGTGCTCGAAGACGCCGTCGAGAGCGCGGCTACGGACGTGGTGATCGTGTGGCCAGCGCGTATGAAGTTCGAAAGCGGAGCAATGGCGACACTCGGCTTCCGCCTGGATCGGACAGTCACCTTCAAGGGCGGTCGCTCGGTGACGCTCGTCGGCGCGGGAACGCAGTCGAATCGCATCAGATGCGCTGATCCCGCGGCCTTTAGCTTCACGCCGGCGACTCTCGGGGATGTCATCCGAGTTCGTGGCCTGATGTTCGATGGCTGTGGTGTCTCAATCGAGACCGACGCCCAGGGCGGCGTGTATATCGACGACTGCGTCTTTCGTGGGGTGAGGCGCGACTGGTGCGTTCGCGGCAATCTCTCGGGAGAGTCTGGGCCAAGTCGGGTCGTGGTCAGCCGGTGCAGTTTTCTGGTCTCCGGCAGCCCGCGGGGCACGATCCATTGCGACGAGTGGCCTGACAGTGCGCGCGCCATCATCGGGAAGGATGTTGGCTTCGGGCTCGTGTGGGTTCCGACTCACAGCGAGGACTGGATCATTGACCGATGCAACTTCGCTGCGCTTCGTGGCGTGGCAGTGCGGGTAGAGGGTCGACACGTTCGGATCGTAGGCTGCAATTTCGAGGCGCAACAGTCGTCTCCCGAATATATGGAGCCCTACATCGACGTGGCTGCGGGTGATTCGGCGTCCATCGCACACTGCCTGCTCGGAGCCGAGCCATGTACACCACACGTGTTGATTCGAGTCGCTCATAATCCGACGTCGCAGCAACGAGTGTCTCCACAATCGCTGGTGTTGCATGCTCTCAACGCGGGTGGGACCAGCCCCGGGTGTTCGCCAGAGACTCTCACCGACGTCGTTTCACTCGATGCTCCGATTCGCGGGCTGCGACTGTCAGCACTGCAGATGCGATTGGGATATCGCTCTGCACTCCGCTTGTCTCACCAGCGTGAACAGGGAATCAACTCCCAGAACGTGATCCAGTTTCTCGGCGATGGGCTGTCTCGTTGGCAAACGCCGCTCTTCGTGAACGCGTTGGGCAATCCGGCCGTGTCGAGTGAGTTCGACATCATCGGCGATCACGGGCGGGAGGTCGGCCAACGAGACCCGTTCCGCTGGCGGGATACCCAGAATCTCTTGGACGGCAGCGAGGCCGAGGAGCAAGGCGGAATACCACTCTTTCCGTGGCGAGGCTGGGTTGCCGAGCCGTCTCTCGGTTGGACTGTGACGGAGGGCTCGGGCGCCCTCATGAGCGTCGACTACGTTGGGCCACCCTCGGGAGCAACGTCGATTCGGGTGACGAGCTCGCCCATCGCGCTTTCACAGCACACAGAACTCGAAGCCATCTACGTGTTCTCTGTTTGGGTCGTCCTACCCAAAGGGACGATGCTGAACCTCAGCCTCGACGACGCGGCGGCGAGCCGATGGGCGAGAAGAACCTTCGTGGGCGATGGCGGCCTGACGCGATACAGCATTGGTGCTGCCATGACGTCCAGCGCGAGAGTTCTGATCCGCATCGACGGCGACGCGACCTCCATGGGCTCGGCGTTTCTATTCTGGCCCCAGCTCGAAAAGGGATGTGAGCCGACGGATTACCGCAGGGTGCAATCCATTCCCGGCTTTGGTCCGAGCCAGATCCATTGGCCGGCGGGGAGCTGGACCGTTGGCTCTCTCGGACTTCGGCTCTTCGAGGAGTGTGCCTACAATGGAGGAAACGTGGGGGACAGGCTCGTCGGGACCCCACTCATTCGAGACTCGTTCAGGACCGGAACGATCGTGCTCGATCCGGAGACGGGGCAGTTGCGTCTCGCCCTCTCGGGCGTTGCCGTCAAGTAGCCGTGCTCTTGGCCTGAGGTGGGAAGATGCTTACGATCATGGACCTAGTCGTTGCGGGAAACACCAATGCTCTCCTCGATATCGGCGATGTTACGGAGACCCTCAACGACCCGGCCGTCATCTCCACGTCGCGCCTCGCAATCGCCGGGTTGTCTGCAGAGACATCCGTCCTGAGAGTCAAGTCGAAGGGCGACGACCCCGGGCTGTCGGTCACGATCACGGACGGCGGCAGTCTAGAGTTCAGCTGCTTTGGGCTGGAGACATCGTCCGGTGGCGTCGCCGTGTCAGTTCAAGGAAACGCGTTCCGTCTTCGGCTGCGCAACATGGTGATTCGCGGTGGCATCTTGGTGACGTCCGAGTCGGTAGTGGAAGTCACCGTCGACGAGTGCGAGATCATCGGGACCCTGGTCGGACTCACCGTTGCTGCCAAGGCTGGTGGTCGAGTCCGAATCCGACGTTCGCGCATTTCTGGAGCGTTCCCAATCGTTTCGAATGGTCCACTCGATGTCGTGTGTCGCGACTGCTCGATTCAGACCGACACACCGGGTGGCGCCGGCGTGCTCTTGTCGAGCCTCCGCAGCGGTAGGTTCCACCGAACGTGGTTTGATGGCGCGGGTGACGCGGGCCTGCGCATTCTGGCGGGAAGTTCACCCTGTGATGATACACAAGTCGTACATTGCACATCCTCTGAGAGCATCCCAATCCTCGTTGATGCGTCTGAGGTCGCGTCGTCTCCGATCTTCCATGGGCTCTGGCTGGACGGATGCAGCCACTACGCCGCAAGTGAACCGGACAGGGCACTGCTCAGTGTGCCGGGTGTCGGACCCAGTTCACTGGGACAGGGGTTCATTCGGGCTCCGTTCCTCGCCGCAGCCGATACGACCCTCGTCTCGCTGGCTTCGGGAATCGAAGTGCTCGGGACGGTGGCGCGAGCACGAGCGGGGCGCTCGTTCGATTCGGGAAGGCCTGGGGGCAACCGACTGAGACGAAACGGTTCTCAGGGAGACTGGCTCTCTGCCCACTGGGTGTCCACATCGGAGTCGGACGAGCCCGCCATCGGGAGACTTCAGGTCGACACGTTCGAGCTAGGCTCGCCATTCAGTGCCTACTACGCGCGAGCCATTGAGTCACACGATCTCGAACTATCCCTGGATACGGCTGAAACCGCACGACAGTGGGTCTTCTCGGTGCTCATCCGACACTCGGGAACGAAGGGACCAGTGGGAGTTCGTCTCAACCTCAGCGACTTCTCAGGCTTGCGGCTCGGCGGGAGCGAGGCGCCCGTCCTCGTGGAAACATACTGGCAACGACTTTCGTGGCCTCTGACGTTGTCGTCCGAGTTCTCGGGAGGAGCCTTGTCACTCGCCTTCAACGGGGGCCCTGGCTCGATACACATGTCCTCTCCACAGCTTGAGCCTGGAACGGAACCCACGGACTACCAGCCGCCGCTTGAGGGTGGCGGAGCTCGGGAACCACGGCGCATTCAGGCGAAGATGATCGGACCCATTACCCTGAGCGCCGGCCCACCGCCGGATCCCGAATTGGGCTGGCTCGACCGCCCTGGCGACCGCTACCTCGCGTTGGCGCCGCAGGCCCCCCGTCCAGGTGGCCCCACTGAGTTCGACGGCTGGATCTCGACGGTGAAGGGGCATCTGCCGAACGGGGACCTGACTCTTGACGACGTTCAGTGCGCCTCGCCCTTGCTGGGGCTGTCGAATCTGTTCATTCCCTATCTGAGAGAGAAGCCACTTTTCATCCAGTATATCGAAGGTCTTGACGGCAGACCCGAACCGTACGAGATGAAATGGCCACCCCAGCCGGATCCGGTTCCGTGGGACTTCCGACCTGAACGACTCATCGAGCAGTGTCGTCAGATGATCGAGGTGGGGCAGGCCCAAGCGTCGAAGGTCGGCGGAGAACCTCGCGGGCCCCAGACGCCTTCGTCTGCTAGCGACTAAAACCGCCACAGCAGGAAGAGGTCCGCGCCGCCATAGCCAGCGTCGCCGTAGCGCGCCTCGAGTTGGACGTTGTTCGTGATCTCGTAGCGGAGCTGCGCTTCGTTTTTGTTCTCGCCATCCTTGGCGCCGAAGTTGGCGTTGTACGAGAGGACGAGATCGCGGAGGAGGCGCTTTCCGACCGTGATCTTGGACTTCGAGATGTCGTCGGCGCCCGCTTCGACTTTGAACACGTCGACGGGGAGGCGGTCCTGGATGATGCGTGAGGCCTGGGCGCTCACGAGGTTCATCAGCATGTTGCCGACTCGGCCCGTGTTGCTCTGCGATGAGCTCCCGTCGCCGCCGACCGGGAAGCCGACGGCGATGATGGCGAGGATGTCGGTCTGCGACAGCTCCGGCACCGCCGTGAAGTCGGGCCTCGGTTTGGAGAGGCGCCCAGTCACTTTGAGCAGGATGTGGTCGCTGGCCGTGGCGGTCTTGCCCAGCGCGCTCAGGTCGACGTCCGCGAGGCTATAACGCGCGCTCAAGTCGAGGAGGGGATCGATGCCTTCGCGCCCGTCGAAGATGATGGCCGACTCGGGATCGATGACGAAGGAGCGCCCGATGAAGTCGACCGAGCCTTCGTTCACCGTCACGCGACCGAGGAGCGCTAGCCGTTCGCCCGACGTCTCGACGCGGAGCTTCCCTTCCGCCCAAACGTCGATCTGATCGTTTTGGACCCGCACCGCTCGCCGCGGAATGAGGAGGTCGATCGCGATCTCCACGAAGGCGCCGGCCTTCTCGGCAGCGTCCGCGACGTTTCGTTGGAGGCGAACGGGGACGGGGAGCCCATCGACGAAGACGACGGTGTCGGGAGGTCCGATCGGGCGGATGTCTCGGCCACCGGTCTTGGGCTTCAGGATCAGCTCATCGACGCGGAGTGAGCCCTCGACGTGAGGTCTCGCGAGCGTCCGCGACACGTCGATACGGCCCGTGAGGATCGCGCTCGCGTCTTCTCGGCCGAGGATTGGGTACCGGTCGAGCTCGATGCCGCCGTCGAGCTCGATACCGGCGGCGGTGAGCGAGTTCACGGTCGCGGAGAAGCGCGCGCGAAGGTGACGATCCCCTTGGACGAGGTGGAGGTCCGGGAAGAGCACCACGCGCCGATCGCGCACCAACACGGTGACGTCGACGTCTTTCTGGTCGAGCCCCGCGGGGCGGAGCTGTAGCCGATCGAGGCGCACCCGCAGGCCACCGCCGACGTCGGGCGCGGCGATCGTGCCCCGGATGTTCAGGTCCGCGTACAGCTCGCCGCGGCTCTCACCGACCAAATCCGGGAGTACGCGCCGGAGCCGATGCAGGCGGAAGCCTTCGGAGCGTACCCACGCCGTGATTGGACGGCGATCGATGGGCAAGGAGGGGCCTTCGAAGAGAAACGCGGTCCCGATCGGCATGTGCCCGTGGATGTAAAGAGGGGGCCCGCTCGCTCCGGCGCTGCTGGCCGTGTCGGCCGGAACGCCGTCGTCCTCGGTGAGCGGCGTGGCCATGACGACGACGTCGACGCGGGTCTCTTGGGGGGTCACCTCCATGGACACCGACGCGAAGTCGATGAGCCGGGTCCCGTTCCCCAGCGGCGCGGCCTCGGGAAGTGGCGGCGTCGCGGCGTCTCCGTCGGATCCTTCCGGTTCGTCGGCCGCCGTCTCGATCGGTCCTCCGGGAGGGCTCCCGACGCGTGCGGAGACCTGCACGGTGGGACCACCGATAGCGCCCCGGATGGAGGCCCGAGCAGTCAGGCCGGTCGCCCCGAACCAGGTCTTCAGGAGGTCGGCGACGCCCGGCGCGAGGGGCGCGAGGGCCACGACGTCCGATTGCGCGTAGTCGACGTCGAGTGAGAGACCCGGATCCTGCAAGAGTGACGTGAAGTTACGAGCGAAGATCCACGCTCCGAGCGTGCCGGGGATACTCCCACGCGCCGTGAGCAGCTCAGCGCTCGCGTGTTTGATGACGCTATCGATGCGGGTGTTCGCATCGGGACGAGAGAGCTGAACGGTGGCGTCGAAGCGTTCCCCGCCGAGCATCAGCTCGATGACGGCGACGTCGCCGGTCACGGCGAGATCGAGCAGCGTGCCGCGGGTCATGAGGCTGCCACTCGCGGTGGCGGAGCCGAGGTCGCCGACGATGGATCCGTCGAGGAGGTCACCGCCGCGGATCGGCCCGATGTCCACTCGCCCCGTGGTGTCCATCCCCGCAAGGAGATCGGCCGCCGATTGTCCCTTTAGCAGCCCGTCGATGAGGCCCACCGGCGCGCCGAGGCCAACCTCGATGACGCGGGCCCCCTTTCGGCGGACCACCACCGAGCCGGCGAGGCTCTCGGCCTGTGATTCGAGGCCGACGGTCACGTCGATCGATCGGAGGCCGTGGCCCCGTAGGTCCTTGGCGGTGACCGCGATGCGGCCGCGGGGTTTGCCGAGGGAGCCCGAGAGGCCGCCTTCGACCCTGACGAGGCCGCGGAAGTCCGTGGCACCGACGCCCCTCAGCACCGGGCCCAGCGCGATGTTCGACGTCTCGATGTTGAGTCGGGCGGGTGCGGCTCGGTCGATGGTCGGTTTCCGGCCGTCGAGCCGGAACCCGATCGGGATGGCGCCCTCGACGAGGACGCGTTGCCCGACCACCTTCTCTTGACCGCTGATCCCCTCCCAGCGTGCTTCGATGCGTCCACTGAACGCCTTCGGTGTCGCCCGGATGGCGCCGGCGACGCTGAGGCCGGCGAGGTCCCGGTAGCGGCCCTCGTGTAGCTCGATGGTGACCACACCCGTCGGCTGGGCCAGGGTGCCCGAGAGCGTAACGCCGAGGTCGAGGATCCCACTCGCGATCGGGCCTTTGACCTCTGGCACGGCCGCCGCGACGGGCTCAGTCGCTGGAGCGTCGGGCGTCGCCGATGGTGGCCTGCTGGCGGGCGCCGGGGCGGGCGCCTGCAGGGACTCCGCCAGAGTAAGCCAAGGCGCGATCGCGATCTGGCGCGCTTGGACGGACGCCGACAGGGCTCCACGTCGGCCCGTCTTCGCCTGGACCGCGATGGCGCCCGGGAAGAGGGGCCCGGTCCCCGGCCCCGCTCGAAGCTCGAGAGCGTCGACCTCGATCCCGTACGTGGTCAGGCGTACCTCCGCACCCGGCGTTACTTCCACGCGGGCTCGCTTCTCCGCGACCGTCAGCTTCTCGATCGTGATGACGATGGGGCCCGTAGCAGCGGGGGCCTCGCCCTCCGGCGTCGCTCGCGGCTTCGGGAGCATCACGCGCGCCTCCACGTCAGCCCGGATGCGGCCTCGGGAGGCGGTCGCCGCCACCTGAAGCCGCCGCGACGTCGGCATCGACACTCGCAGGTCGACGCTGCGAAGCCGCTGGCCCGCCGCGGTGACGGTCGGCGCGGACACGCGCAGCGTCGCGCGGCCCGCTTTGCCTTTGGACTGCTTCCAGGTCGCGCGAACGGCGGCGGTGGGGACGCTCGTGGGTCCCGGGGCCTCGACGGCGGTGAGCTGCGTCGTCAGGGTCGCGGCGATGCGCTCGAAGGTGCCGGGCTGGCGCAAATCGTCGTGACGCGTCCCGCCGAGCGCGACGTCGAGCTCGGCCGCGAGCGTCCGGAAGCGTGCGACGCCGGCCGCCTCAGCGCCCGTGAGGGACACGGGGCCGGACACGTGCAAGCGGCCGTCCTCCCGCGTCGAGAGCGCCATCGAGGCCGCGTCGAGCGATGCGAGCGGGCCGTCCGGTCCCGCGAAGGCGACGTCCGTCAGCCCGACCTTCAGCTCGGTCGGGCCGAGAGTGAAGCCCATGGGCGCGGCGCTGAAGTGGAGCGACGCGAGCGTGTCGACACGGGACGTCGATACGGTCAGCGGCCCCGCGGTAAGCCCGCTCCCGACCGCCGTGAGCGTCGTGGTGGTCTCGCCGTCCGACCCGGGCTCGAGGCGCACGTCGACCGAGAGCGCACCCGCGGAGAATCCCGGGACGGAGAAGGCGCCGAGCTCGCCGAGGAGGCCCCCCGACACCACCGGCCGGCCGTCTAGGACGTTGAGGGAGAAGGCGCCGCCGAGGTCGCCCTGAGCGACGACGCCCCCCGGGAGTGGGCTCGAGCCCGGCGCGACCGAGACGGCGAGCCGAAGACCCGCCTCCGAAGGGAACCAGGCGGGCGCCCGCACGGAAGCGCTGGGGAGCCAGGGCCCGCCAAGGGAGGTGAGGAGCTGGACCCCGTCCGCGGGAAGACGCGCCGTCGCGCTCACGGCCAGCGAGCGGACCGGGCCCGTGAGTGGCGGGAGCAGGGTCGGGAGTGTCATGGACAGGGTACCGAGGTCGAGGTCCTTACCGTCGACCGTGGCCTCGATGAGGCGTTGTGGCGCGGTGAGCCCAGAGGCGACGATCCCGACCGAGACCACCTGAGGCCCTCCCGACGCCGCGGGCGGCACCAGCGAGATGGCCGTCTGGGCGACTGCCTCGTCGCCATGGAGCCCTGCCGTGAGCGCGATGGAGGTGTTCACGCCGGCCGCGATCGGGAGACCTCGAAGGGACGACGCCGTGAGCCGGACGTCCGCGTCGGGGCGCGCGCCCGGAGTGCCGAGGTCGAAGGCCGTGGTCACGAGCAGGTCGGCCCCGAGCTGCGGAAGCGCGGCGACGAGAGGGCCGGTCGTGAGCGCGTCGCCTCGGAGCCACAAGACGCCCTGGAGGCCGTTCGCGGGAACGGGCATCAGTCGGACGCCATCCGATGGGAGGCGAACCGACGCGGCGAGGGCCACGCCGCCCCTCGGGGTAGTGACGTCGAGCGTCGCGTCGGCGCGGCCGTGCGCAAGCGACGCGCCGCCGACGACCGAGATAGTGGTGTCTGTAGCGGTGGTGAGGGTCCCCGGCGCTAGGGAGGCGATAGCTTCGACGACGGGGGTGGCGGCGCTCAGAGACCGAATCGCGACGGCCAGGCCGTTCGAGCCGGCGGTGAAGCCCGCGTCGAGCTGCAGACCGTCGGCCCAGATGGCCGTCGTCGGGAGCGTGAGCTCGCCACCGGCGTAGCGGCCGCCCGTGCTGACGGTGAGCCGCGGCGGCGACCAGTTCGGGACGAGGCCCGGGCGCGGGACGCCGGACAGCGAGACCTGGGGGAACTCCAGCGCGCCGCCCACGATATGAAGGCCGAGCGCGATCGAGAGCTCGCTGAGCATCGGCGCCTCAGCGGCGGACATGCGGTAACGCGCGTCTCGAATCACGACATCGTCGAGGTCGATGCGCCACGCCGACGGGGTGTCGTCGACGTCGAGGCTCGGGGCGACGGACTCGAAGACGCGCGTGATGAGGATCCGGGGCGTCAGCTCGTTCGAAAACAAGGTGTAGTCGAGGCCTTCGATGACGATGCCACTCAAATGGACGCGTTGTTCAGCCAATTCGAGGAGATCGACGCGGACCTCGATTCGTTTCGCGAACACCGCCGCTTCCCCGCGGTCGTCGACGAGGCGTACGTCGTGGAGGACGAGGCGTCCGGCGATAGTGCCTTCGACGTCACCGACGAGGATGTCGCCGTGGAACAAGGTGTTCACTTGTTCGAGCGCGAAGAGCGCGGCCCAACGTGTGCCCGCTTCGGTGCCGATGAGGCTGACCGCAACGGCGACGAGGCCCAATATGACGAGGACGAGCCCGCCGAGGACGCGGAAGGACCAACGTCGCCACCGTGAGCGCAGGCCACGCCGGGGCGGTGGCGTCGGCGCGGGCGCTGCGGCGGGGAGCGGGGCAGGCGCGTTCATCAGAAGGCCTGCCCGATGCTGATGTGGAAGGTGTACTCGAAGCCGCTCGGGTGCGTGAGCAGGAAGCCCACGTCGGCCGACACCGGACCGACCAGGGTGTAGTAACGAATGCCGGGTCCGACGGCGAGCTCGATGTCGCTCCAGTCGATGTCGTCTCGGCGGGTCCAGATCTGACCCGCGTCGAGGAACGCGACCACGCCGAAGTTGTAGGGAAGGATGACACGCGCTTCGAAGCCCGCGAGCGCCTTCACGTCGCCACCGTCGGCAAAGGAGCCGTCGGCGCCGTCCGGGCAGTCCGTCCCATCGCGAGCGAAACCCAAGAACTCGTCCCCTTTTTGGCACGTGCGTGGGCCCATGTCCTGCGATGCGAAGCCGCGCATGTCCGACGCGCCGCCGCCCTTGAACCAGGCCTTCTCGGGCGCGGGCGCGTCCGTGAGGGCGATGTTCTCCGACCAGCCGATTCGCATGGCGAAGACCAACCAGCTCGTCACTGGGATGTAGCCGCGTGCGTCGACCTCGACTCGGAGAAAGTCCTCGTCCGAGCCGAGGGCGCCCAGCGACTCGGCGATCCGAATGGACGAGTAGATGCCGCGACGCGGGTCGAGAAGGTTGTCACGCCAGTCGAACGTGACGCCTTGTTCGAAGTAGGTCAGGAAGTTCGACCGGCCAAAGTCCACTTCGCCCGATCCCTCTTCGCCGTCGAGGACGGACTCGAACGACAGCTTGTAGCCGATGTAGGGGGTCAGCAGGTCGAAGAAGGGGCGGCTGAGGGCGGTCGCGCCGGTGGCTGCGTGGACGAAGCCGCGATCTTCGAGGCCGATGGTGTAGTCGGCGTTCAGGGACAGCAGCAGGTACTCCTCGAGGAAGGCCGGCTGCCGAAAGGCGAGCGCTGCGGCGCCACCCGGTCCGTGCTGGTCCACGTCCCAGAAGGCCGGTTGGACCAGGTAGGCTGGACGGAGCGTGGCGTCGAAATAGCGCTGACCGCCGAAGAGGCTTCGGTTCTGGTAGCCGACCAGCACGTTGCCTTGGTTCTGTTTGTTGTCGAAGGCGATACCAGCGCCGGCTCGGATCTCGTGGATGGGCCGCTCCTGGACGGTGATCACGATGTCGACGGTGCCGGGCCACTTGACGTGCTGGAGCCGCGCGACCGTCGCGGCGTGATCGGTCGGGTCGCCCTGAGTGACAGCGTCGGCACCCACGGTCGCGTCGACCGCCGTGCGGTCCGGTTTGACCGAGACGGAGAAGAACACGCCGAGCTCGAAGATACGGCCCTCGATGCGCTCGAAGCGGCCGCGCTCGACCACGTCGCCTTCCTTGAGATCGACGCGTCGCATCACGCGTTCTGCCGTGACGTCGCTGTTGCCCGCGACCCGGATCTGGGCGACACGCGCGAGTGGCCCCGGCACCACGTCGAGTCGGACCGTCGCTTGGCGTTGACGTCGGTTCACCTCCGTCGTGGCCACGACGTCGGCGAAGATGAAGCCTTGGTCGACCAGCGCCTCTCGCACCGCGTTCTTCGACGCGAGCACCGCGGCTTCGGTCCACGTCTCGCCCTTCTCCAGCGTCACGAGCCCGTCCATCCGTGCCCGTGTCTCCTTGAGACGGATGACCGCGTCGGCGTCGAGCGCCTGGAGCGGCTCGACTGTGGGAGCCTCCGTCGGGGGGGCTGGAGTGACCCCGTCGGGCGCCTCCGCGGGCACCGCGTCGAGGGGGAATCCGCCCAGGACCACCTCGGCTAGACGAGTAGGCTTGCCTTCGACCACCTTGAAAAAGACCCGGACGGAGACATCGTCGACGGTCTCGATCCGATGGCCGGTACACCGCGCCTGGAAGTACCCTTGGGCCGCGTACGCGCTCTCGATCCGTCGTTCGTCGTCGCGGAGCACCGAGAGGTCGAGGAGCGGCTTTTGGTCGAGCGAGCCGAAGTTGTCCGACCAGGTCGCGAGGCGGTCCACGATGAGGTCGCTGTCGACGGTGACTGGCCCTTCGAGCCCGACATGCACCACGATCAGTCGCCCCGGACCGGGTTCATGGCGGCCGAGGCGAATGAGCCCCTGGCATCCCACCAGCATCGCGAGCAACGTCGACAGCAGCCACGCCGCCGGGACGGTCCGGCGCGGCGCCTCGAGCGGGTTCGGCTGGTGGCGCTTCACGACGCGATCGGTGACTAAGGCAACAGGACGGAGGGACCGCAAGGCACCGCTGCGATGAGTTCACCGAGCGTGGAGCCTCGGGGCGCATTCAGGAGACCTTCCGCGACGGCGGCGCCCGGGGCGAGTTCGAGCGTCGTCGTGAGGCCGGGGCTCGCGTCGTCGTGCCGGCCGAGGCGATAGAGCAAGCGACCTCGCTCGCAGTGGGCTTGCCACATGCCGAAGCGGGTCTGGGTCGCCTTCGCAAACGCGGCGAGCGAGTCGTCGGTCTTTCCGGCCGCGAGCTCGGCCACGCCGAGGTCGAACCACGCTTCGGGGACCGACGGATCGAGCTCGACGCTGCGCCGCAGCGACGCCGCAGCGCTGGCCTCGCCTGCCAGGAGCTGAGCGGCGCCCAGCGCGAACGAGCCGCGGGCGTCGTCCGGGTGTTCGGTCGCAAACGTCGTCAAGAAGGGCAGGGCGCCGGCGTGGTCGCCGCCTTTGAGCTTCACCCACCCGATGGCGAAGCGGACCTCGCTCGGGTCGGTGGCGAGCTCGATGCCGCGTTCGAGCAGGGCCACGGCTTCGTCGCCGCGACCGAGGCCGACGAGCGCACGCGCGAGGCCGGCGTAGGCCTTGCCGCTCTTTGGGGACAGCGTCGCCGCGCGCTCGAAGGCGTCGCGCGCCGCGGGGAAGCGGCTGAGGGCGAGCTTGACCTCGCCGAGCTCGAGCCAGGTGGCGACGGCCTCCCCGTCCAGCTCGGCGGCGAGGCTGAGCGCGTCCGAGGCCTCGTCGAGGCGGCCTTCCCGCTTCAGCGCGACGCCGCGGAAGTAGTGGAGAACGGCGTCGGTGCCGTGGGACTCCACGGCCTTGGTCGTGACGGCGAGGGCGTCGGTGGTGCGACCGGCGGCGAGGAGGCGCTCGGCAGCCCAACGTTGGACGCTGGCGTCGTCTTTTGCACGGTCGGCCGCGAGGAGGGCGGCCGCAGCGGCGTCCTCCTTTCGGCCCTTGGCCCAATAGGCGTCCGATAGGAGCTTTTGGGCTTCACCGGAGGTCGGCATCAGGCGAGCGGCTTCGAGCGCCGTGCGCAGCGCTTCGTCGTGGCTCGTGCCCTTCGCGGCCGTCCGGGCAGCGTCGAGCGCATCGGAGCGCGTCGGGGTCTCGCCGGCCGCGTGTGCCGGGGGAGGCGCCACGGTCTCCTTCCGTCCATCCCACCACGCGTACCCCGCCGCAGCGAGGAGCACGACCAGGACGATCCACGCTGTGCTCACGCCGCCACCGCTCGCCGTGGGCACCGCGTCCACTTCGGAGCGCACCTGCAGCATCGGGGCTTCCCCGGTCGGGAGCGCGCGCATCGGACGGGGGCCCGCCGTGCTCGCCTGCCCGCGGGAGGGCGTGCTCGCGGGGGGCGCGGACGGCAGATTCGGGATACCGGGGAGCGGTCGCTCGGCCGTCGGCCTCTCCGTGCTCGGGCGCTCGGCTGTCGGTCGTTCGGCTGTCGGTCGTTCCGAGCTCGGGCGCTCGGCCGTCGGACGACTCGGTTGGTCGAGTTCGAGGGGCGGGAGCTCGGCGCGAGCTGGCCCGGGCGCGGGCGACACCGGCGCGGCGCGAGCGGGGGAGGGCGTCGCCGCCGCGGTCGGGGAACGCCGCTGCATGAACGCGAGGCTCATGCCGCCGATGCCCTCCTCGAGGGCGTCATCCGGATCGACGCCCAGCGCTTTGCAGGCGCTGTCGATGGTCTTGCCGACGTCGCCGATCGACGCGGGGCGGCTCGTTCGATCGCGCGAGAGCAACGCGGCCAACACGGCTTGCAGCTCGGCGGGCACCTGCGCCGGGAGCCCGCGCGCGGGCCGCCGTCGGCGTTCCTCCGCGGCGCGTCTCGGATCGGGCTCGTCATAGGGCCACGCGTCGGCCAGCAGCCACGTGGCGAGGGCGCCGAACGCCCACAGATCGTCTTCGAGGGTGGGGGTCGGGTCGCCATCGAGGCGCTCGGGGGACACCAGCGGCACCGCGCCGAAGCGGCCCGACAGCCACTCATCCGGCGATAGGGGTGCGGTGGCCACACGGGCGAGGAGCGCCGGGTCAGTGAGCCGAAGCTCGCCCGAACGGCCCACGAGGACGTTTCCGAGCTTCAGGTTGCCGTGGGCGATTCCCGCCGAATGAAACGCGGAGAGGCCTCTCGCAACGCCGTCGAGCACGCCGAGCGCGAAGGGGAGCGAGAAGGTCGGGACCGCCCGCCGTAGCGCGTCGAGGGGCGCCCCATTGACGAGATCGCGGACGATGAAGGGCGCGTCGTGCGCAGTCAGGGCGGCCGCGGTGCTGGGTTCGGAGGCCCCGAGCATGCGGGCCACGTAAGGGGACGAGATGGCGAGGAGCGGATCGACGGCGTCGAGTAATCGGTGCGCACCCGGTATGGGTTTGACGACGACGCTACGGCCCTGCACGGGCTCGAGGGCGAGGTAGACGGGGCCGTGGGGACCGTCTCCGAGCACCTCGATGAGGCTGTAGTTGCCGAGCTTCTGCAAGCGGGTCCCTCTGGCGCGTGGGGCGTAAATGACCCGTCCCGACTTCAAAGCCGGTCCGTGGACGATGACGTTCTACCGCAAGTGACCCATCGAGCATACTCCGCAGGGCGATTCGTCTGGTCGACGATGACCTCAGTGAGCGCTCATGACGCGTTTTTCGATGAAAGTGGAGAGAGGAGAAAAGGAACCCGTGGGCCTGCCGACGAGAGTGTCGTCAGCAGGCCCACGGGTCCCTCCGCGGTGCGGTGTTACCCGCTCGGGATTGCCCGCGGAGGGCATTGGTCGGGGCGACTGGATTCGAACCAGCGACCTTTCGGTCCCGAACCGAACGCGCTACCAGACTGCGCTACGCCCCGCCAAAGGCGGCATGGCCGCATTCTGAGGACTGGGTACTGCTCGTGGTTCCGTGCAGGAGGGGAGGGCGCTTAGGCCTCTGGTATCCCCACGCTGTGTGAACCGATCGACCGCTTGAAGCGCTCGATTGTGGCAGCATAATCACGCGTGCCGAAGATGGCCGTGCCCGCGACGAACCAGTCTGCTCCGGCGTCATGGACGCGCGCGACGTTGTCGAGGGTGATGCCTCCGTCGACTTGAATCGAGAGCCCTGGGTGTCGCTGGTCGGCGAGCGCCCGGAGGGTCCGGATCTTAGGTACGACGGCTTCGATGAAGCGTTGACCACCAAAGCCGGGGTTGACCGTCATGAGGAGGACGAAATCGAGGTCCTCAAGAATGACAGACACGGCGTCGATCGGTGTGGCTGGGTTGAGCGCGACTCCCGGCTTCATGCCGAGACCGCGGATGGCCTGCACCGTTCGATGAAGGTGGCGGCACGCTTCTGCGTGTACGGACAGCTTGTCAGCGCCGGCGTCGGCGAAGTCCTTCAGCAGGGCGTCCGGGTTCTCAACCATCAAGTGGCAGTCGAGAGGGAGCCGGGTGGCCTTACGAAGGTCGCGAACGACCGGTGGTCCTAGGGTGAGGTTGGGTACGAAGTGCCCATCCATGACGTCGACATGGACCATGTCGGCGCCACCCGCTTCGATGGCAGCGAGTTCGTCACCCAGCTTCGCGAAGTTCGCCGCGAGGATGCTGGGGCAGATCAGGCCGCGAGCTCGGGCCGGGGTACCGGCGACGTTCTCTGGGCTGCGCTGCGAAGTCGATGCTGCCACGAAGTCATGCTCCAGGGCCCTCGGGCCTCGGAAGTGGCGCGGAACTTACTCGGGCGGTCCAAGGCGGTCAACATGAAATTCGACGGCCGTGCCCGAAATGCGGCTGGACCTGCCGGCACCGCCTCCAACTCGGTCGTCGCATTTCCCCGGTCGGGACGCTATCCTGCGCGCCATGCCCGACTCCGATCTCACCCGCTCTTCGAACCTACATGGACGCCGTCTGAACTCGCGCGGCCGGAGCGGCTTGGTCCCGTTCGACGTGATGGCGCCCGCCGTGGCCCTCATTCTGACCGTGCTCGGCTCCTGCAGCGACACGGTCACCCGCGTCCCACCTGGCGCCGAAGAGGATAGTGGCCCCGCCGTCGACGGCCTCGATGGGCAGGACGGGGAGGCGGCGGACGACGCTACGACCGACGATGCGAGCAGCGAGGACGTCGCCGACGGCGCCGTTCCGGATGCGAACGAGACTCCGGGCGATGGTGACGCGACCGCGTCCGACGTGAACGACGTGGAGGATGACGTGGTCGCGCCGGTCGACGTGGCCGACACGGACGGTGACGCCGACGGGGACGGTGACGCCGACGCGGACGGTGACGCCGACGGGGACGGTGACGCCGACGGGAATGACGCGACCTTGGTGGACACGGGCTCGCCGGACGTGGGGCCCTCTCTCGAACCGCTCTCGCCCCGACCGTGTACGCAACGCTTCGAGCACCGCACGTTCGAGCCGCACCCGGGGACCGTGGCGCTCGCAGGCGAGTTCAACGGCTGGAAAGTCGACGCCGCGCCCTTGAACCACGATGGGGCCGGCACCTGGACGATCGACCTCGACACGTCGGCGATTCCGCCGGGGCCGTACGCCTACAAGTTCGTCGAGAACGGCACGAATTGGGTGCTCGATGGGGGGCAGCCGCTGCGCCGCATCGTCGGCGGCGTCGAGAACAGCAAGGTCCTCATCGACGACTGTGACGTGCCCCTCCTCGAAGTCGAGACCCTCTCGGCGACGTCGGCCGCGCTCGAGGTCGTGGTCGCCGTGCGCGGGGGCGGTGGCGCTGCCGGGGCTGGGATCACGCCGGGGTCGGCCGCCGTGCTCCGGGGTGGCGTGCCGATGGCCGAGGGCTGGTCGTGGGATCCGGACGCGCAACGTTTCACCGTGTCCATCGACGCGCCGCCGCCCGGCAAGCACGGCCTGGAGTTTCGAATCGCGGGGCCCGGTGGCGCGGCGGTCCCGCTCTACTTGCCCGTCTGGATCGAGGACGCGCCCTTCGACTGGCGTGACGCGGTCCTCTACTTCGTGATGACCGACCGCTTCCTCGACGGCGATCCCAACAACTCCGCGCCGTCGGGCTGTTTGCCTGCGGGTAACAAAGCGAACTGGCTCGGCGGGGATTGGGCGGGCGTCACGGAGAAGATCGAGGCGGGGTACTTCGACGACCTCGGCGTGAACGCGCTCTGGCTGACGGCGGTCGTCGACAATCCGGACGGCTGCGAGGCCGGCGCCGCCGACGGTCGCACCTACTCCAGTTATCACGGGTACTTCCCGAGCGCGCAGCTCACGCCCGAGAGCCACCTCGGGACGCTCGCCGAGCTCCGGGCGCTCAGCGCGGCGGCGCACGCGCGCGGCATCCGGGTCCTCGTCGATCTCGTGGCCAACCACCTCCACTCGTCGCATCCCTTCGTGGCCGAACACACCAGCGACGGCTGGTTCTACCCCTACGGTGGGTGCCAGAACGGCGGCTTCGATAACGCGCCGCTCACGTGCTGGTTCGAGAGCTACCTGCCGGACCTCAACTACGAGAACGACGCCGTGGTCGAGGCTATGACGGACATGGCGGTCGAGTGGGTGCGCCTCGCCGACCTCGACGGCTACCGGGTCGACGCGGTCAAGCACATGCACCCGAACTTCCTTCGCACCCTCGTCTGGAAGTTGCGCCGACACGCCGAGACGGTGCCTGGGTCGCGCTTCTACCTCGTGGGCGAGACGTTCACGGGCGAGTGGGGTGGCGGCTTCGGGTCGAACGAGACCTTGATCAAGGCGTACGTCTCGCCCGACCTCCTCGACGGGCAGTTCGACTTCCCGCTCTATTGGAACGTCGTCAAAGCCTTCGCACGGGGCGAGACGGGACTCTCGACCGTCGCCGACGTCGTCACGCAGTCGCAGGGCTACTACGGGGCCGGTTCGGTGATGAGCGCGTTCCTCGGCAACCACGACGTACCGCGCTTCGTGAGCCACGCGGCCGGTCAGATCGGCGACGTCTGGGGCAACGGCAGCAAGGAGCAGGGCTGGAACACGCCGCCGGGGCAACCCGTCGGCGACGAGGCCTACGAGAAGCTCGGGCTCGCGTTCTCGTTTCTCTTCACGGCGCCCGGCGTCCCGCTCATCTACTACGGCGACGAGATCGGGCTCGCCGGAGCCGGTGATCCCGACAACCGCCGGATGATGCCGTGGACCGGCTACAGCGGCGGCCAAGTGGCGCTCCGAGAACGAATCGGTGCGCTCGGGAAGGCGCGCGCGGCGCTCCCGGCGCTGCGGCGCGGCGGCTGGAAGACCTTGAAAGCCGATGGAGACGTGCTCGTCTACGAACGCAGCGGCGCGGGGCTCGACACGGTCATCGTCGGGCTCAATCGCGGCGGCGCATCGACCGCGGCGACCGTCGCGGCGGCCGACGGGAGCTACGGCGAGTTTGGGGCGAGCGCCATGTTGACGGCGAGCGGCGGCAGCCTCACCTTCGAGATCCCGGCTCGCGGTGCCCGGGTGCTGGTTCATGACCCCTGATCTGGCCGCACGGGGGCGCGTCCATTCCCTCCACAAACGCCGTCCCGAAGCCGTCATCACGCAGCCATGCGGGACGCTTCAAGTTTTATTCGGGACTCTAAGGCGCGCGTTACCGCCGCCTGCGTGATAACTTCCCTCCAGTCAAGTTGGGTGGTGTCCGTCCGATCGCCAACCGACGTGCTGTTATGAGCTTGCAGACGGTGACGACCCCCGCGCCCCCGTCTGGTCCTTGGAGCTAGCCCATGCCTCTCTCGCAAGACAAGATCCGCATCAAGATCGACACGCCTCTCGGGAAGGACGTGGTGTGGATCGTGAAGTTCTACGGAGAGGAGTCCATCTCCAGCCTCTTCCAGTTCACGGCGGAGGTGGCGTCGGACAAGTCGGACGTCGACTTCAAGAAGCTGCTCGGCAAGAACGTGACGGTGACGCTGGTCGCGGCCGACAAGACCGAGTGCTTCCTCGACGGCGTCGTAAGCCGGGCGGTGCAGGGGCCGACCGAGGAGCGCGTCACCAACTACATCTTGGAGCTGCGGCCGTGGACGTGGCTGCTGACCCTCACCCAGGACAACCAGATCTTCCAGGACAAGACGGCCGTCGACATCATCAAGAAGGTCGTGACGGACGCGGGCTTCTCGTCGTTTCTGAAGGTCGAGTGCCAGGGCAAGTTCGAGAAGCGCGTCTACTGCGTGCAGTTCCAGGAGACCGCGTTCGAGTTCATCAGCCGGCTCATGGAGGAAGAAGGCATCTACTACTTCTTCACTCACGAGAAGGGCAAGCACACCATGGTGCTCGCCGACAAGCCGAGCTCACACAAGAAGGTGAAGGCGCTCAAGAAGGCCGAGTTCAAGCCGACGACCTTCGCCACGGTCCAGAACGAAGACACCATCATCCGCGCTCAGTTCGAAGAGCAGGTGGTCTCCACGGCGTACACCGCCATCGACTACAACATGGAGACCCCGGCGACCAAGCTCGAAGAGACGGTCAAGGGCTCCGACACGAAGTCCAAACGTGAGCTCCGCGAGTGGCCGGTCTTCGTCGCGAAGAAGGCCGAGCTCCAGCCGCTCGCCCGTCGCCGTATCGAGGAGCGAGAGCTGCCCGGCAAGGAGCTCCGCGGCACCAGCCACATCCGGTCCTTCGTGACCGGCCAAATCTTCGAGATGGACAAGCACCCGCGCAAGGACCTGAACGCGGAGTGGGTGTTGAGGTGGGTCTCGCACTCGGCCGACCTGGGCTCGTACAAGAACGAGTTCCGCGCCTTCCCGAAGACCGTGCCCTTCCGGCCGATGCGAACGACTCGGAAGCCGCTCATCATCGGGACCCAGACCGCCAAGGTGGTCGGGCCGAAGGGCGAGGAGATCTACACGGACAAGTACGGCCGCATCAAGCTGTGGTTCCACTGGGACCGGCTCGGCAAGGGCGACGAGAAGACGTCCTGCTGGGTCCGCGTAGCGCAGCCGTGGGCCGGCAAGAAGTGGGGGGCGATGTTCATCCCCCGCATCGGCATGGAGGTGCTCGTCAGTTTCACGGACGGCGATCCGGACCGCCCGCTCGTGACCGGCGCCGTCTACAACGCCGACAACATGCCGCCCTACGACCTCCCGGCCAAGGCCACGCAGAGCACGCTGAAGTCGCGCAGCACCAAGAAGGGCACGGGCTTCAACGAGATCCGCTTCGAGGACAAGAAGGACTCCGAGGAGTTCTTCCTTCATGCCCAGAAGGACATGAAGGTGAAGATCCTGAACGACCTCTACCGGGACACCGGTAAGGACGAGAAGATCACCATCAAGAACTCGCGAACGGTCCTCATCAAAGAGAGCGACGACAAGCTCACCCTGGAGAAGGGCAATCGCTTCATCACCGTGTCGAAGGGCAACGAGACGCACGTCGTCAAGGGCACCCGCGACGTCAAGGTGACGAAGGACGAGAACCACAAGAACGAGAAGAACTTCACCCACAAGGTCATGAAGGACTACGTCCTGAACGTGGACGGCAACCTCAAGATCACGGTGAAGGGCGACATCATCATCAACGGCAAGAAGGACATCAAGATCGACGCCGGGATGAACTACATCACGAAGGCCAAGCTCGATGCCAAACACGACGCGCTCCAGATGGCGTTCAAGGCGAAAGCCAAGTACGGTGTCGAGGCGCTGCAGATCGCGATAAAGGGCACGATGACCGATATCGAAGGCAAAGCGTCACTGAAGCTGAAGGGCGCCATGCTCGACGCGAAGGGTGCAGCGATGGCCAAGGTCGAAGGTGGCGGCATGCTCATGCTCAAGGGTGGTCTCGCGAAGATCAACTGAGGGGGCAGCGAGAGAGCCTCGATCCGGCTCGGTCGCCGTAGACCGAATCCGGGTCACCTTCAGCGTAGACGCAGCTTGCTAGGAGAGACGTGTTGGCCGGCCAAGACGACGAAGCCAAACCGAAGAAGCCCGGTACGCCTCCTCCCGACGAGGCTGACGTGGACGCGACGGACGACGCCGACGCGGTCGAAGAGGCCGAGGCGCCTCCCGATCCCAACGAGATCGTTCAGCATGTCGTCAAAGGCGACGACGGCCACCTCGTCCAGCGCTTCACGACGAAGGGCGGCGACATCGACGGCGAGTACTTGACCTACGAAGAGGGCAAGCTCTCGACCCGGTCCTTCTACACTCGTGGCGACCTCGAAGGGGTCTTCGAGGTCTACAGCCCCGAGGGCAAGCTCACGAGCTCGATGAGCTACATCCGCGGCATCCTCGACGGGCCGGCGACCATCCGCGACGACGCCGGCGAGCTGCTGCAGAAGCTCGAATACAAGAAGGGTCTCCTCGACGGCGTTGTGACAGTGTACGACAACGGCCTCGTGCAGAGCCGAACCACCTACGTGAAGGACAAGAAGACCGGCCCCTTCATCATGTACGGCCCCCAGGGCAAGCCGCAGATCGAGTCGATGTACAAGAACGGTGAGCTCGAAGGC
>JADMJS010000561.1 GCA_018780435.1 Myxococcales bacterium | reverse complement strand
TCACTTGCTCCGACTCGATCGAAACTTTGACTTTTTTTTGGTTTGGCTCGGCCTCCTCTCGCGCACCGCCTCAAATGTCGGACGAGACCGTTCTCCAGTTGACGAAAGAAGACGGCTCTGTCGTGCAGCGCCGCGTGCTGCTCGCCCTGAGCTCGTTGTTTGTGCGATTTTTTCCCCTTTGTTTCGCCGCGCCTGACACCTCCCTTGGGCTCGCTGCAGTTGTCACGTCAGCGACTGATCGCCGTCTCCGACAACATCGCCGAGCTGACGCGCGTGACCAGGTTGTCGGTGAGCAGCCGTTTTTCTTTTTGTTTTGCGCTGACGCCTTCGCTGCAGCTCCACAACAACAGCTTCACCGCAATCCCCGCTGGCGTATTGGCCATGACGCAGCTGACGTCGATGGACGTGCGTCGCCACCACGGCCGCCGATTCCCGTTTTTCTCACGCGTTGCTGTGCAGCTGACGATCAACCGCTTGGTCGCGATTCCGCCAGAGATCGGTCTCTTGACGTCGCTGACGGCGCTCATTGTGAGCCGCAGCCTCGGGCACCTCGCCACTCCTGACATCTTTCTCGCCAGCTCAGCTGCAACGCGCTCGTGGCCGTGCCTCGTGAGATCAGACGGCTCACAGCGCTCGAGCGGTTGGTGGTGAGCGTTGTGGGCCAATGTTGCGCCGTCTCACCACCCGCGCTGCAGCTCCACAACAATGCGTTGACGGCGGTGCCGTCGGAGCTTGGTCGGCTGCCGTCGCTGCGCGTGCTCTCTGTACGTCAGCTCATTTGTTTTCGTTCCTGACGCGCTCTCAGCTCGACCACAACCGGCTGTCTTGGCTGCCGCTGGAGCTGGATCGATTGCCGCCGACGACCGAGCTCTACGTAAGCTGCCGGTCGCGCTGACAGCCTGCGTTCACACTGACTGACGACTATCCGTGTAGCTTGCCGGCAACCCGCTCCCGATCGACGTCGGCGACGCCGATGACGAAGACGACTCGCGCGACAAGCTGCCCGAGCTGTTTGCCGCCACATCGCACTTGCTCGCCGTCATCCGTGAGCCCGCTTTCATCATCCTCACCGCTCTCCAGGACCTCTTCATCCCCGCCCTCCTCCTCGTCGACATCCTCGACGCCGCCTTCCCCAACTCAATCCCGATGCACAAGAAGTGGGACCTGGTGGTGGCCGTCAAGCACTTTCACCAG
>JADMJS010000260.1 GCA_018780435.1 Myxococcales bacterium | reverse complement strand
GCCCGGCGCGTACGTGAAGCTCGACGAGACGATCCGCGGGTTCAAGATGCTGCTCTCGGGTGAGGTCGACCACATCCCGGAGCCGTACTTCAACTTCAAGGGCGGCATCGACGAGGTCATCGCGGCCTTCGAGAAGGACAAGGGCAAGTAATCCTTGTCCCCACAGGTGGTGGCGGCGCCTGAGTGCCCGCCACGACCCTACCCTCACACGGAGTCGCACCGATGGCCGCAGATACGCTCGATCTCGAAATCGTGACCCCCGAAGGTCGCAAGCTCTCGGAGTCCGTGAAAGAAGTCACGGCCCCGGGCGCCCTGGGTGAGCTCGGCGTCCTCCCGGGCCACATCCCCATCCTCACCGTGCTCGACATCGGCGCGCTCACCTTCGTCCCGTCCAAGGGCGGCGGCGCGCGCGTCCTCGCCGTCGGCGGCGGCTACCTCGAGGTCGACCGAGACCGCTTGGTCGTCATCACCGAGTCGGCGGAGTTCAAAGAAGACATCGACGCCGAGCGCGCCCGCAAAGCCCTCGACGACGCCACGAAGAAGCTCGACGGCCTCGACTCGGGCGACGCCCAGTTCGACCTCCTGGCCAAGCGCCGCAAGCGCGCCGAAGTGCGCCTGCAGGTCGCGTCGAGCTGAGCCCGCGGGGCGGCACCACGGCCGCCGGTTTGAGCGCCATTCAATGTGTGCTCGCCGACCCCCGGTATTCCGGTCACGGTAACGGTTCTGCTGATCCGCTTCGCGCCGCTTGCCGAGGGCGCTCGGCTCCTGCACCCTGACGGCATGAGCGTCACCGCCACGCCAGACGACATCGTGCTCTCGCACCCGATCGACCCGTGGGTGGATGTCGTGTTCAAGGCGCTCTTCGGTAGCCCGGCCCACACAGACCTGCTCGTCGACTTCTTGAACGCGGTGCTGCGTCCCGAGACCCCGATCGTGGGCGTCCAGCTCGCTGACCCGGCCGGCGAGCGCCTCGGAACCGCCGACAAGGCCGTGACGCTGGATGTGAAGGCCCGAGACGCCAGCGGTCGGGCGTTCAATGTCGAACTCCAACGCTGGCGTCACCCCGCTCTCGCGGAACGGGCTCTCTACTACTGGAGCTCGCTCTACAACGGCCAGATTACCCAGGGCGAGGGCTACGCCGAGCTCGCCCCGGCGGTGTCGATCTGGATCGTAGGCGAGCCGCTCTGGCCGGACCAGG